>JALVRY010000120.1 GCA_027024625.1 Thiotrichaceae bacterium | reverse complement strand
CTACTTTTTTCAATAAAGTCACCAAAAGTTCAAGGCTACGAAACCGCGATGATAGTTATAGTGCGTAATATCAGTTAATAACCCAAAACACAGCTTTAACCTACTACCAACAATTCTAGTCACAGGTGCTAAGGGGTTTATTGGTAGTCATACGCTTAATTGGTTACGCCAGAAAAATGACATAAAGCTTATCGCAGCGTACACTCCTACTTACTAACGCTGATAGGTTGCGATAATCTCCGCTTCAGCCAACTTATGAGCATTCAAGTTAAAACCTAGCATAGCGGCTGTTGCATTTTTAGGTAGCTCTATTTTCTCTGTATCTAAAGCATAAACTTTAAAATGATAATGATGAGCTTCGCTACCTTTTGGAGGGCAGGCTCCGCCAAATCCTTTGCTGCCGAAGTCTGTGGTATTTTGAACAGAACCTTCGGGGGCATGACCTTCTTTTAGGTCACCTGCATCTTTTTCTAAGGCGTGTGTATTTGCAGGGATATTGTAGATTAGCCAATGCCACCAGCCACTTCCTGTGGGAGCATCGGGATCATACACGGTTACAGCGAAACTTTTTGTACTCTTAGGTTCGTTTTGCCACTGTAGAGCGGGTGATGTGTTACCGCCATCACAGCCAAAGCCTTTAAACACTTGCTCACTTTTGAGTGCCTGTCCATCTGCAATATCAGGGCTGGTGAGGCTAAAATGACTATCTGCATAAAGCGACTGAGAAGCCAAACTAGAGATCAGCAATAAGCTTGAGAATAGGTATTTCATAATTCATTCCTTTGTTGTTTAGTTTGACTTTACTCTAGCGTTTGTAGAAAAGAGGCGTTCGCCTAAAAACGTCAATATTTTGCCTGTATCAGCCAATCTCTATTTTATATTTGCCTTGTCTTTTTCAGTGCTGATGGAGTCATGCCAAAGCGTTGCTTAAATCGTTCACTAAAACGGGATTGTGACTGATAACCGACAGTTTGGGCGACTCGGCTAATCGTCCAGCAAGTTTCCTGTAGTAGAGATAATCCTGCAACTAAGCGGTTTTCTTCTAATATTTCGCGGAAGCTTGTGGATTCATCTTGTAAGTGGCGACGCAAGGTGGATTCGCTAACATTTAGGCGATCACAAATTTCTTGGATTTTCCAAGCATGAGGCAAATTCATATTGATGATCTGAGCAATCCGAGCCTTCCACTGTGGGTGTTTTGCATGCAATAAATTGGCAGCCAAGCCTGCTTTTGTTAAGAGTAGTAAAATTTCAACTTGTCGATGCAGAGCAATAGTATCGTCAATAGGGTGTTGTCGACACCAGTGAAACCATTGTGTGAATGCCAATGCTATATTTTCTGGAATATGGCTATGCCAAACAATATTGTTGTTCCATGAGTTGGATTCTGCGGCATACAGTTTTCGAAAGGTCTCCAATGCTTGCACAGAAAAACCCATTGCTAAAGAAAGAAATACGGCTTGTTGCTGGTCTGGCTGATTATCCATCCATAAAGAAAAGTTGGAGGGAAGCAGTAGTAGCTCGCCAGCAGGAACAACTTGTTCTTTCTCATTGACTAGAATGTGCTTATTGCCTGCTAATACTAGAACAACAGAGGGAGCATAAATTGGAATTTCACGTAATTTTTGCTCTGTAATGCAATGAAAAATCCCCATGCCGCCAAGGGGAGCACGTTCAGGATTGTCATCAACATGCTGCAATACTTGCGAGCGAAGTTCAGTTAATATTTTATCCATTGAGTTTAGCCTGCAATTGCGTAATAAAGGACTCCATTGGTGGATAATCCAACATCGCTTCTCGTTGCTTTTTACCCCACATCGGTTCGGGGAAGTAGCTATCCGTTTTGAAGCGAGCCATAACATGCCAATGCACTTTGGGTAAGTAGTTGGCAAAAGAGGCAATATTGATTTTATCGGGCTGGAAATAAGCAATCATTTCCGTCTCGATGAATTCGAGTAGACGATAGATTTCTTGCCGCGTGACGGTATCGCAATCAGTGAGTTCTTTACAATCTTGTTTGCTAAATATTTTGAGCCAAGGAATCTCAGAAGGCTCTACTTCGATAAATATCAGTTTGTTCTCATAAATTTTGAGTGTTTTTGTCATTATTTTTCCCGACTAGCTCGTAACTGATCAATATTCTTTTCCCAGTTTTTACCATCAAACTGAGTAATATTGATGGATTTAATGTTCGCATCATCTAAACATCGTGCATTGACACTATAACCGTCGGGGTGTGAACGAGGGATGTAGAATGATTTAATACCACAAGTTTTACAAAAGAGGTGTTTGGCTTCATGTGTATCAAAGGTGTATGTTGATAAGTGGTTCCCACCTGATAACAGCTTAAACTGTGATTTATCAACAATTAAATGCAAAATACCTGCTTTGGAACAGATTGAGCAATTACACTCTGTTACTTCTAAATCTTCAGGGGCTTCGACTTCAAATAAAACCTTGCCGCAATGGCATCCGCCTTTATGAATCATTTTCCTCATCCTTTATCAGTTTGTGGGTATAATCACTGAAAATAACAAAAGGAGAGTATTATGCAAACATCATTGGTTCTAACTATTCTAGGGAAAGATAATCAAGGTCTGGTTAAAGGCTTGTCGGCTGTACTCCATGATCATCATGCCAGTTGGGAAGAAAGCCGAATGATTCACCTTGCGGGTAAATTTGCAGGTTTACTACAGGTTTCTCTACCCGTTGATCAACTTGAATCATTGGAGAATGCATTAAAAAAGCTGCAAGATAAGGGGCTTAGTGTTGTTATCGAGCATGCTCAGGATGTTGGTGAATCAAGCAATCATACCTTGGAGTTAGAGATTCTTGGTCAAGATAGACCGGGTATTATCCATGATATAACCCATCAATTAGCCGAATTGCACATCAATATTGAAAAGCTGGAAAGTGAAATACGAACGGCTCCGATGTCTGGTGAGCATCTATTTTATGCTGAGTTAACCTTGGGCTTGCCGGATGGTGTATCCAATGAAGATGTGCAGGATAGCTTAGAAGCCATGTCTGATCAGCTTATGGTTGATTTTAATTTTGACATTGAATGAGATCTTAAAACATCGTCTTTTTGATTAAGAAAAATATTGCGACAAGAATAACTGTGCCTAATATTTTCTCCATAAGTTTTGGAGAAAATTTAGATGCACCCATAAATGAACCTAACGTCCCTCCTAGTAATACCGCGACAATTAGCGGGATATAACCGCTTAAATCAATCGAGTTATGTTGTAAACGTGAGAGTAAGCCCGAACAAGAATTAAGCCAAATAAAAATAGCTCCACAGGCTGCGGCTTCTTTCTCTGTGCCTAAGCCGAGAATAATAATTAATGGGATTAGGTAAATACCGCCTCCGATACCTACAATCCCCGCGATTAAACCCAGTATAGAGCCTGCGATCAGCGAGACTACTATTTTCCCTTTTTGTCCAAGGTTCAGTTTGATGCTTGTGTTTTGCCAAAGATAGATGCGGATAGCGACGAAGATCAAAGAGATTAGAAGTACCCAATAGAAAATCTCTTTTGGCAGTTTCAGTGAACCTCCTAGATACGCCATTGGTATCGAAGATATAATAAAGGGCAAGATAAGCTTTAGTTTTGCGTGATTGTTCCTTATAAAATTCAAACTACCAACAGAGGTAACAATAATATTAAGGATTAATGTAACAATTGGCACAGCTAACGTACTCATTCCGAAGATAGCCATCAATGCTGTATATGATGAGCCGCCCCCAAGACCAACAGATGAGTAAGTAAAAGCAACCACAAAAAAAATGGCAGCTAGGAAATAAGGGGATATTGTTAGTATGTCCATATTAACTTTGTAAAACAGTAAAGAGCATTTTTAAACTTAAAATAACTAACAATAAAGAAAACAACTTTTTAAGTAGTGGAATAGGCAGAGAGTGAGCTAGCCTAGCCCCATAGGGTGCGGTAAAAAAACTAACGATTGAAATCAGAAAAACAGCAGGAAGATAAATAAAGCCCGCCGTGTAATTACCCAATGTATAACCACCCCAACCATTGATTAAATAACCCAATGTACCCGCAAGAGCGATTGGCATACCAATTGCGGCAGATGTGCCAATGGCTTTTCGCATATTAATATTTTGCCACAGGAGAAAAGGTACAGTTAATGTACCACCACCAATTGACACAAGAGCGGATATAATACCAATGCCAGTCCCCACCAAAAACAATCCAACATTACCAACCTGTTTGCGGCTAGGTTTTGGTTTTTTATTTAACAACATTTGAATAGCAACAAAAGCCATATACAAGGCAAAAAAGAGAGCAAGATGCGATGAGTTAAGGTGTGCGGCTAAGAATGTCGCCAAAAATGTACCGATGACAATACCCAAAGACATCCGCTTAACGATGTTCCACAGCACACCACCGTTTTTATGATGAGCACGTAAACTCGAAAAAGAAGTAATAACAATAGATGTCATGGACGTACCTAATGCCAAATGGACAACACTTTCGACAGGCACACCCATCAGCAAAAAAATACTGGTCAACACAGGAACCATAATCCCGCCACCACCAATACCAAGCAATCCTGCCATAAAGCCTACGACTGCACCAAGAGCTAAGAAAGCTGTAATCCACTGAATTTCCATTGTTTATGCCTCTTTGCTTAGGCGGAAATTCCTCTTACGCATCATACCCCAACACTGGCATCAACCATTTCTCCGCCGTCTCTAAATCCCAGCCCTTACGCTTAGCGTAATCTTCCACCTGATCTTTTTGCAGTTTACCCGTGCCAAAGTAACGTGTTTGTGGGTGGCTAAAGTACCAGCCAGATACTGCGGCAGCAGGCCACATGGCGTAGGATTCGGTTAGCTTTAAGCCGATACGTGTATCGGGTTCTAGTAGTTCCCAAAGTAAGCCTTTTTCTGTGTGGTCAGGGCAAGCGGGGTAGCCTGGTGCGGGACGAATACCTTGGTATTTTTCTTTGATAATTTCTACGTTGCTCAGCTGTTCATCTTTGACATAAGCCCAATATTCGGTACGGACTTTTTCATGCAAACGCTCGGCGAAGGCTTCGGCTAGGCGGTCTGCCAATGCTTCTAGCAAGATCATATTGTAGTCGTCATGGTCGGCTTTATAGGCTTCGATACGTTCTTGAATGCCGATACCTGTGGTGCTGGCGAATGCTCCAAGCCAGTCGGCTTTTCCTGTTTCTTTAGGGGCAACAAAATCACTTAAACAGTAGTTGGCTTGCTGATTATTTCGTGCCATTTGTTGACGAATATGGTGTAGCGTCATGTGAACTTTGTCGCGGTTGTCATCGCTATAAAGTTCAATATCGTCTTGCCCGACTTGATTTGCGGGGAAGAATCCGACAACTGCCTTGGCGGTTAGCCATTTTTCATCGACAATTTGTTTTAGCATGACTTTAGCATCAGCAAAGAGTTTGCTGGCTTCTTCGCCGACCACTTTATCTTCCAAAATAGTAGGATATTGCCCTGCGAGTTCCCAGCTTCTAAAGAATGGTGTCCAGTCGATACGTTCAACTAAATCATCCAGTGGGTAATCGTCAAACTGTAAAATCACACCACCGTGCTTGTGTTCTGCTTTGCAATCTGTCGGTAGTTTCTCAAATACAGCGGGTTGTGTGGTTTGATAGTCATCCCATTCAATGGCAACCGCATTATCACGAGCTTGTTGCAATGTGGCGGTTTTCTTCACCCGTTGGTTTGAGGCTCGCTTCACTCGCACGGCTTCGTATTCGTCTTTGATACTTTGTATATAATCCGCTTTGTTATCATCCGATAATAAGTTACTGGCAACGCCGACAGCACGGGAAGCATCAGGCACATAAATTGCGGCACCGTGATATTGTGGGGCGATTTTTACCGCTGTATGAACTTTCGACGTGGTCGCCCCGCCAATGAGTAAGGGGATTTCAAAACCTTGTCGTTCCATTTCTTTGGCGACACCTGCCATTTCGTCCAATGACGGTGTAATCAAGCCCGACAAGCCGATAATATCAACATTTTCATCTTTGGCTTTTTGCAAAATATCGGCTGTAGGAACCATGACACCCATGTCGATAACTTCGTAGCTATTACATTGCAGTACAACGCCAACGATATTTTTACCAATGTCATGCACATCGCCCTTGACCGTTGCCATGAGAATTTTACCGTTGGCTTCAACTTCACAGCCTTGTTTTTCGGCTTCCAAATATGGCTCAAGGTAAGCCACTGATTTTTTCATAACACGGGCAGACTTAACTACCTGTGGTAAAAACATTTTGCCTGCACCAAACAAGTCACCAACGACATTCATGCCGTCCATTAACGGACCTTCGATTACGAAAATCGGGCGGCCTAATTTTTGG
>JALVRY010000119.1 GCA_027024625.1 Thiotrichaceae bacterium | reverse complement strand
ATTTTAGCATCGAGAAAACCACTCATGACTTGATCAGAGTTTCCTTAAGTAACCAGAAGGCTAGCACATATATGCCGCTGGACTGCATCTAAACTCACACATATCGAGAGATTGAAATTATGTCAAAGAAACTTGCGATCATCGCGACAAAAGGAACACTTGATTGGGCTTATCCTCCATTTATACTTGCATCTACAGCTTCTGCATTGATGTATGATGTAGAAATCTTCTTTACTTTCTACGGTTTAAAATTAGTAGAAAAGAATCTGAATCTACAAATCAGTTCTTTAGGTAACCCTGGTATGCCAATGCCGATGCCTGTTCCTGTATTATTACAAGCACTACCTGGCATGCAAGCAATGATGACAACCATGATGAAAAAGAAGATGGCTGATAAAGGTGTTGCACCTTTGGAAGAACTTCGTGACTTATGCGTAGAAGCAGAAGTTAAAATGGTTGCTTGTCAAATGACAGTTGAGCTATTTGAATTTGATCACTCTGACTTTATCGATGGCTTAGAATTTGCAGGTGCTGCAATGTTCTTCGAATTCGCAGGCGATGCTGATATTTCCTTATATATCTAGACCTATTTTAGGAACATGATCAAATAACCATCTGGTTATTTGATATTACAAAGGCCGAGCATTATGCTCGGCCTTTGTGTTTGTGCATTTAGAAACAGACACATCCCCATTCTCAAAGAGGTTTAGCTAAAATGAAAATAACAATTGTCAGCGGCAGTCACCGTAAACCTTCGCAAAGTATGAAAGTTGCAAAATATATCCAGCACGATTTATTAGACAAACAACTTTGTGACGAAGTTGAAATACTTGATCTTTCTGGTGATTTTACCTCTTGGCCAATTCCATTATGGGATGAAGGAATTTGGGATGGAGAACAGCATTGGGTTGATTTACTCACGCCTATCTCAAAAAACTTGGCGAGTAGTGATGCTTTTGTCATTATTTCTCCCGAATATCACGGACAAGTACCCGCAGCCTTAAAAAACTTCTTCCTAATGTGGAGCAAAGGAGAATTATCACATAAGCCAGCAATGTTAGTTGCCGTATCGTCTGCGGATGGTGGTGCATACCCTATTGCCGAACTTCGTATGAGCAGCTATAAAAACAATCGAATCTGTTATATTCCTGAACAAATGATTATTCGTAATGTCGAAGCAGTACTAAATGATGATCCCAAGGATAACGATACAAGTGCAGACACTTATTTTCGTGGGCGAATCACCTTCAACCTCACTATTTTGAAAGAGTACGCTGTTGCATTAAAGCAAGTACGGGACTCAGGCGTAACCTTCAATCCTGATTATAAAAATGGAATGTAAAAACAGTTAACCTTAACTGCATCTATGCATCCATGTACCGTAATAACCCCATAGATATGGATATATAATAATGGTTAATAGGACTACCCAAATGATAAAAAAACATAAGAAAAAAACTCAGCGGGTATTAAATCATATCGGCAAACTTAAATATTTTCATGATGAAAAATTTGATGACCGTCGTAACCAACTCCGTCAACTTACAGTTGAAAGCACCAATATTCCAATCAAAAATTTACCTGATGATTTAAATGGCTTTACCATCGTACAACTCACAGACATGCACCTTCGCCCCTTTACCCAAATGGAACTAATCGAACGTGCTGTCATCAAGGCCAACCTTCTTTTTCCTGATCTTGTTGTTTTAACAGGTGATTATGTTTGGCATGACGAAGAAGATATTCTTGACTTAGCCCCCTCTTTAGCACAATTGGACTCCACTTACGGCACCTTTGCCTGCATGGGCAACCATGATGTTGAAACTGACCCCGACTTTATTCGTGAAGTTTTCCATCAACACAGCATCCCTGTTCTAATCAATAGTAGTTTCACGCTAAAGGTAGGCAATACCCAACTTTATATTGCAGGTATCGATGATGGTTGGAAGGGTAAACCGGATATCAAGAAAACGATGGAAAATCACCCCGGTGGAGATACTCCAACCATATTACTTGCACACGAACCAGATATGATCGACTGGTACGCTGATGACACGCGTATTTCATTACAACTTTCAGGACACACTCACGGCGGCGGGCAAGTCGTAACAAATAAAGGCTGGGGATTTGTCAAAGCACATCTCGGCAAAAAATATGTGCAAGGCCTATATCGCGTCAATGAATCATGGGTATATACCAGCCGAGGCATTGGTTCAACAGGTGTTCCCGTTCGTCATAATTGCCCTCCAGAAGTCACCCATATTCGTCTAGTAAAAGCAGACTGAGCCAGTCAACACCGTACTACCCAATCAAAATATACCTAACAATTTTTGATTGACTACTTAATGAGGAAGTGCCACCACTATGGTATTCTGCCCACTTTATTTTGCACTTTAGCTAATCATACTAATGACCATTGCAATCCCTGATTTTACACAAGCCAATGTTTTAATTGTTGGTGATGTCATGCTCGACCGCTATTGGTCTGGCGAAACTTCTCGCATTTCCCCTGAAGCCCCTGTTCCTGTTGTCCATGTAAAAGATAATGAGGAACGCCCCGGCGGTGCTGCCAATGTTGCCTTAAATATCGCCAGTTTGGGCGGGCAAGTTACCTTACTTGGCTACACAGGGGACGATGAAGCAGGAAAATCACTAGCAGACATACTCAAAAAACAAGGCGTAGACACACAATTTATCAAGCTCAACAATAAGCCAACCGTAACCAAATTACGCATTATGAGCCGACATCAACAGCTAATGCGTTTGGACTTTGAAGAAGGCTTTAGGGGAGAAAATCACAGCAATCTAATTAGTAAATATCAAACACTTCTCCAAAATACCGATGTTGTAGTACTTTCTGACTACAAGAAAGGCACATTAGAAAACTCCCGCGAGTTAATTAGCATCGCTCATGAGCTAGGGAAAATTATTATTGTTGACCCCAAAAGTCATGACTTCTCTAATTATCAAAATGCCACGCTACTCACACCAAACTTACAAGAAATCACTGCTGTTATCGGTTCTTGGGAAAACGATGATGAGCTATTTAGCAAATCTCAAGCTTTATTAAGACAGCACAATATCAACAATCTACTCATCACACGTAGCGAACATGGCATGAGTCTTGTGCAACAAAATGGAGAATTAAGCACACTTCCCACCCGAGCAAGAGAAGTCTTCGATGTTACAGGGGCAGGCGACACAGTTGTTGCTGTATTAGCTGCGGCATGGTCAGTTAATGTGCCATTAGAACAAGCCATTGCACTAGCAAATTTAGCTGCTGGTATCGTCGTTGCAAAGGTAGGCACAGCAACCGTTAGCCAAAATGAGTTGGAACAGGCTCTTAACACACATAGCCTTATCTCCAAGGGTGTCGTGACAGAAACACAATTAATTGAGGCCGTGCGTGATGCTCAAGCTTATGGTGAAAAAGTCGTAATGACCAACGGCTGCTTCGATTTATTACACTCAGGTCATGTAAGTTACTTAGAACAAGCCAAGGAGTTAGGTGACCGCTTAATTGTCGCCGTCAATACCGATGACTCAGTGCGTCGGCTCAAAGGTGAAACACGCCCAATTAATAGCGTAGAAAACCGTATGAAAGTGCTATCCGCACTGGAATCTGTCGACTGGGTATTACCTTTTGGCGAAGATACACCTGAACGACTTATTTGTGCAACCAAGCCCGATTTATTAGTCAAGGGCGGTGACAACGACCCTAAAAACATTCCAGGCAATCAATGTGTTTGGGATAACGGTGGCGATGTTGTCGTACTCAGCTTTGTTGAAGGTAGTTCAACCACAGGCACTATCGCAAAAATTCAAACACTGCCTCATGAAACACGCTAAAGTCGACTTCCTCATTGTTGGTGCAGGTATCGCGGGCTTATGGTTATTGGCTGATTTAAAAGCACGCGGTTACTCCGTTTTACTTTGCGAATCCAATGCAATTGGCTCAGGTCAGACCCTTGCATCCCAAGGTATTATCCACGGCGGCACTAAATATGCCCTCACAGGAAAGGCATCCAAAGCAAGCATGACCATTGCCGATATGCCAAACCGCTGGAAACAGGCATTGGCAGGTAAAGGGCGTGTAAAACTACAAGATGTTAAATGCTTATCACAACATCAATTACTTTGGACATCGCCCAATATTGCCTCAAAAGTTACAGGTTTTTTTGCAAGTAAAGTCATGAAAAGCCGCATGCAATTAGTTGATTCAAAAAACTATCCTGAGTTATTTCAACACCCTGATTTTAAGGGAAACTTATATCAGCTAGATGAACCCGTGCTAGACATACCTTCATTACTACAAAGTTTTCACCGGCAGTTTTCTGATTTTATCATCCAAAGTGATGCTGCCAACTCCAGCCTAGTCAATATAGATAATAACTGGGCATTTGAAACAGCCTTGCAGGATAACGCCTCACTACAAATCCAAGCTCAACAAATCATACTTTGTGCAGGGGAAGGCAATGAGGCATTGAGCAAGCCACTAGGCATCAAAGCACCTACTATGCAACGCCGTCCTCTACGCATGCTAATGGCAAAAGCAAAACACCTCCCAATGATTTATGCTCATGCCCTTGGCGTTAGCGACAAACCTAAAATGACGATCACTTCACATAAAGCCAATGATCGTGAAACAGTTTGGTATATTGGCGGTGAACCCGCAGAGAAAGGAGCTAGCAAATCGGAAGAAGTTACGATTGAATCAACCAAAAAAGAACTACAAAACCTACTCCCTTGGATCGACGGCTCGACATTACAATGGTCTAGCTTCACCATCAATCGAGCCGAAGGCATACAAGATAATGGAAAACGCCCCGACTTACCTTTTATACAACAAGTCGATAATGTCAGCGTAGCATGGCCAACCAAACTCGCCTTTGCTCCAATGTTAGCAGATGAAATTACGCATCATTTTACTAAACTCAAGCCCATATCTGATCCACATATTCCTCAGAATTTGGAATTGGCAAATATTGGGAATGCACATTGGAGTAATTATTAAGAGGCTAATTTAAGGAAACTCTGATCAAGTCATGAGTCGTTTTCCTGAGGTTAAAATCCGCCCATTTTTTGCTATAAAATCTCCCAATAGAATAACTATTACTCGATTTTCTATCAAAAAATGAACGAATTTTTCCTCTCATGAAATTCGACCCGACTTGATCAGAGGTTCCTTAAGCGATCAGCACAAACAATGCCGAATAAAAACAACTCACTGAGTGCTTCACCATTTATTATAATGGATTAAATTATCCAAATTCTCACGCGGCAACCATCCTAGCTTTTCTAAATCGGGCTTTTCTTGAAATTGAGAAACATAGCCAATACATAAATAAGCAATCGGGACAATATGTTCGGGGATGCCTAAAATTTTTTGCAAGGCCTCATTCTCGATAATACTGACCCAGCCCATCCCTAAATTTTCAGCTCTTGCGGCTAACCATAAATTTTGAATTGCACAAACGGAGCTAAATAAGTCCATCTCAGGTATTGATGTCCTACCCAGCACTACGGGACCATTGCGAGTACGGTCACAAGTGACGCAGATACCCAGTGGGGCTTCCATAATGCCTTCAAGTTTGAGTTTTTTGTATTTTCTACTCTTGTCTTTATCGAATAGCTTGGCTGCTTTGGCGTGAGCTTGTTCAAAGGCTGATTTGATTTGTGATTTTACGTCATTACTTTTTACTACGATAAAATCCCACGGCTGCATAAAACCAACACTAGGAGCATGGTGAGCTGCCGTTAAAATACGCAACAACACATCATCAGGAATATTATCAGGTTCAAATTCACGCCGTACATCACGACGGGCAAAGATGGTTTTATAAACGGCATCCCGCTCATCTTGGCTAATATGCATTAACTAAGCACCTGATTTTAGTATTCGTTGCTTGTCTCGATTCCATGTTTTTTCTTTATCTGAGGCTCGTTTATCGTGCAACTTTTTGCCTTTACCTAGAGCAACTTCCAATTTTACTCGGTTATTTTTCCAGTACATCGCAAGAGCGACCAAAGTAAAGCCTTTACGCTCTGTTGCACCAATTAAACGACTAATTTCTTCCGCATGTAATAACAACTTTCGAATGCGTAATGGGGCAGGGTTAATATGTGTTGACGCAGTCAATAATGGAGAAATATGAATATTTGATACCCACGCCTCGCCATTTTTAATAAAAACATAACTTTCTTTTAACTGCACACGCCCTTCTCGTAAACTTTTAACCTCCCAACCTTCAAGTACCATACCTGCTTCGAAAGTATCGCCGATAAAATATTCGTGACGAGCCGCTTTGTTTAAGGCGATGGTTTTACCACCGTGTCCTTTTTTCTTCTTTGATTTAGCCATATTGC
>JALVRY010000118.1 GCA_027024625.1 Thiotrichaceae bacterium | reverse complement strand
AGCTAGTACGGATAGGTACCTAGCTATGGATTCGTAGTCGTCTATGTCACCGTACCTCTTGACCAGCACGACGTCACCAGTCTCCGTCACTATGACGGACGGATACATGGGTATGTCGAAGATGTGAACCGTGCACTGATGTAGTTCTGGAGCAGCTCTCCCAAGCAGGTCTCCATCGACTGCTGGAAGGCCCAACTTAGCTCCGACGTAAAGGGCTATCGCCGTATTGAAGCCCCCTAGCTCTCCAGCCACTACGGCCTTCACTTCCCTTCCGAGATACTCTTCCATCTCCTTGAAAGCTAGTTCCATTGGATCCGAGATCTTCACTTTCTTTGAGGGCTTGGCCGTCGGGGCTATGGTTCCGACGTAATACGGACAGACGACCACGGATCCTTCAGGGACCTCTCCTAGGGATATGATATCTATCTTCCCCGAGAGGGATAGGGCTCTCTTGAGCAGCTCCAAACCCTCTCCTGGGTCCCCTCCCCCTCCGGTTCCGAAAATAGTCGCTCCTCTGATCAGATCCTCTAGGCTCAGCTCTTCCTTAATTGTGAACAAATTCTTTTTCAGCCGGATTCATTGTTATTTACCCTTGAACAGCCGAGTGGAACAATTGATTCGTTATTTTTGCCTAATTTCCATACTGATTTATATTCCTGTGAGGATTTGCTTTTTTTGGGTGCATCTCCATTTTTGAATGCAGAAGCTGACAACTTTCATCTAGTCGCGGGCTCTCCACTCATTGATGCGGGATATAATCCAATTGTTACGATACTGGATTTATCAACAGATTACGAAGGGAGTAGTCGTATTCGAGGAACAACGGTGGATATTGGTGTCTATGAATCCTATATTTTTAATGCAATAATTGATACTTTAATCAACCCTGAATGCCAAAATGATACAAACGGTAGCGTTATTTTTACATTAAATGGAGAACCTCCATTTAGCTACAGCTGGGAAAATGATAGCAATACAGGCAGTAGTCTTGATGATTTAGGTATTGGAGACTATCAAATTACAATAACAGATGTTAATGGCTTTGAGGATGTCCTTAGTTTTGAACTTACAGCACAATCGTCGATTCAAGTTGGAACAAGTGCGGCTTCTATATCCTGTTTTGATGCGCAAAATGGAGCGTTATCTGTCTATCCTATACAGGGCATCCCTCCTTTCTCTTATGAATGGACAACGGGAGATACGTTATCTACATTAGAAAATTTGAGCGCAGGGGATTATGCCGTGACTGTTACAGATGGATTAGGTTGTACAACGACCACTTTTGTTACGCTAGCAAATCCGCCTCGACTTTATTCCGAAATAATAACGGAGGATGTGACTTGTTATGGTGGCGACGACGGTCGTGTGACGATTACTCCTCTAGGGGGAAATATGCCCTATGCTATTGAATTAATAGATAGTATAAATCTTTCTGCACAGGATTATAATTTCACCATCATCGATGACCATGGATGCAGTATAGATTCTTCTTTTACGATTGTACAACCGGATAGTATTGGAGTAGAGGTCACAATAGATGATGCATCATTGCCCACTGCTCCCGATGGGCAAATACTAATTACACAGATAAATGGAGGTGTCCCACCTTATCAGTATATTTGGGGTACAGGCGAAATGGAAGATAGTCTAATGAATTTGACACCGGGTACGTATAGCCTTACGGTCATGGACGGAAATGACTGTGAAAATAGCTTCTCATTTGTGGTGGATTTTATCTCAAAGATAGATTTGACTCATATCAATGGATTGAGCGTGCAACTTATTCCCAATCCCGTGAGTACGGGCAGTCGGGCGATGTTACAAATTCAAGATAGGGGTCAAAATCAGTTAAAAATTTCTATTTTTAATGCTATTGGGCAGCTTTTTTATACTGATAGATTACCAATATCTTCAACCGTACCAAAATATTTGTATCAGTTACCAAACATTTATCAAAAAGGGTGTTATTTTATCAAATTAGAGAATGAAAAAGGGGAGTACTCTTTCATGAAAATGATTGTTG
>JALVRY010000117.1 GCA_027024625.1 Thiotrichaceae bacterium | reverse complement strand
AACATTGGGTGATGGCTTATTAGTGGGTCGCTTGAACATTGGCATTATCCCAACTATTGCTCCCTTTATTTTGCCTAAAACTATGCCAGCTTTGCGGGAGAGCTATCCCAAGTTACGCTTGTATTTACGAGAAGACACCACACTAAATTCTTATGCTCAACTGATGGCAGGAGAGATGGATTTAATCTTAATCGCTCTACCCTATAAATTAAGCAATATTGAAGTTATGCCATTATTTAAAGATCACTTTCTACTTGCCTGCCATGAGAAAACACGTTGGTTGAAACCAAAACACTATTCAACTAATAAGTTAAAACCTGAAAGCATCCTATTATTAGAAGATGGTCATTGCCTACGTGATCATGCTTTATCCGCATGTAAAATACGCAACCAAGATAGTATTAGCCGATTTAATGCCAGCAGCTTATTAACACTCATTGAGATGGTCAACTCCGACTTAGGAATTACCTACTTAACAGAAATGGCTGAAGATTCTCTATTATTACAAAATACTAATATTAAGACCTATCCTCTTAATAAAGAAAGCTATAGAGAAATTGGACTCGCTTGGAGAAAAGGCAGTGCTCATGAAAAGGAGTTTCGAGAACTTGGAGAATTTATTAAATCTGTTTGCAACAAGCAAAAAAATAGGCAAACCTAAAAAGGTTTGCCTATTTTTGGAAGTTAAAAAAGTAGAAAAAATTACACTTTTAAATCTTCATCATCCATTGTGTCAACAGCAAATGGATCATCATTTTCCACACTCTTCTTCTGCTTCTTGTTCTCGATCTTTTTATAGTAACCGTGAGCAATAAACCAATCTAAGCTGAAGAAACGACCTGCCCCCATAAAGAATAGTGTGAATAACATAATCACATGTGCGACTGAAACCTCAAACTTGTTGTTTGCAATCGTAGTGTAACCATGATTCATTATGAACTGTGTTCCCGCTTCCTCAAGTGATTGTCCATTAAGAGCAACAAGTCCCATCACACCAACAATAAAGATTAATGGAATAGTAATCCATCGCACTGCAAGACCAAGAATTAGCAAAATTGCACCGACAACTTCTAAACCTGCAATTGAAATCGTCAAAAAGTTTGCTGCAAAGTCTGCAAATATCCCACCTTGAAAAGCAGGTGCCGCCGCTTGTACCGCATCCATATTAATCCAAGTCAGTGGGTTGTACCAAGCAAAGTCGGGGCTAGTAAAAAGCCCTAACTTCTTGGCTCCTGAAACCCAAAACATAGGAGCTAAATATAACCGCAAAGCCAAAGGAGCTAAAAAGTCTAGACCGCGCAACCAGCCAAAACTAAAAAAACTGAGTAAAAATTTATCCATTTTGAGAGAGTCTCCAAGTATTCATCACCAACAACAAGCCAATAATTCTAGACTATTATTTGGCTTATGTTCGATTAATTAATGTAACAGTGATACTGAAACATTCTTTAGGGGATTGCAAACGGATTTATACTTAAACGGTCATTCACAGGAATCAATTAACATAATTTATACAAACTACACACCAACGTAGCCTACATCTCTGGTATAAAGCGATAACAAATTCATAACCCCATAATTTTAATAAAATTTTATAAATATAATTTTTGACTGATATACAAGCACAAAAAAACCGCATTATCCTCTCTGCATGCACCACTCTCTTATTTTCTACAAAAAAGATATTGTTGTGGAAAAAATAAACAGATTTGCGATATAGTTAAGCTATCATAATAGCAGACTATTAAAAAAATAAGCTGAGATTATTTGTATAGTATCAGCTCAAACCTTAAATGGGGATATTCACTAAGTATGTCTTATACACTGCCAACCTATAAAGAATTAATACTTGAGTACAGTGAAGAAACCGCCACACTTTGGTTAAGCATGAAGCCAAAAGGAAGGCAGTGCTTCACACTAACAATGCTAGTCGAAATGCTTGATGTATTTCATACAATAGATCAGTACGGCTCACTTGACCCTAAAAAATCTAACACGATACGTTATCTCGTTGTTCAATCTGCCCATCCTGAAATTTATAACACAGGAGGAGACCTCCAATATTTCTTCGACTTGGTCAAACAACATGATCCAAAATACATGAAGGAATACGGCATTATTTGTATTGATCTAATCTACTGGGCACTCACGGGAGGAAAACGTCACATTACCACTATTTCCAATGTTACTGGCAGTGCATTAGGTGGGGGCTTTGAAGCTGCACTTGCCTGCAATTATATGATTGCAGAAAAACAAGCCACCTTTGCCTTCCCTGAATCACTTTTCGGTTTTTTTCCCGGAATGGGAGGCTATGACCTGCTTGCACGTTTCACAGGGTCAAACGAAGCTGCTAAAGCATTTACAACAGGTAAGCGTTACACCGCTCAGGAACTAAATCAATTTGGAGCTGTGTACACTTTGGCAGAAACAGGTCAAGGAAAGCAGGAAGTTAAAAACTTTATCGAAAGCAGGGAGGCTAATCAGCAAACGCAGTGGGCTCTTCAAAAAATAATGCAGTATAACCAAACAATTAGCTATGACGCACTGGAATATAGCATTGACTTATGGGTTGAAGCTGCAATGAACTTAACAGAAAGAAATCTTCGCATGATGAAAATATTAGTAAAACGCCAATTAAAGAAAGGTACAGCAAAAGACAGTCAACTTAAATTGATAAAAAACAAACAGTCAGCACAAAATACAACAATTATTTCAAACAAGACTAAAGTAGCTTGATAAAAATACTGAGGATAAGCATAGTCAATATAAGGTAAACTTATATACACATATAATTAACATATTAATAATATAATTTAACAATAAGCGTCCTCTCAGAGAAAAATGAAGAAAACAATAATAAAGAATATTCATGATATATCTGAGCACTTAGGTAGCGAAGTCGAACAATCGATTATGCGACTTTTTGTCTCCATCGGCACAACATTATACTTGGTCTTATGGATACAACCACAAAACCTTGCTGGAGCAAATTACGGCCTACTGACTCTGGGAAGCTATTCTATTGCCGCCTTACTGCTTTATATATTGATCAAGTTAAACCCTACTCCTACTAATATCCGTTTAATTTTCTCCATTCTACTCGACGTTACAACACTTAGTGTTTTTATGGCGGTTGGAGATGAATGGGTACTAGGTGTCTGTTGGATTTACTTGATCATTATCATTGGTAATGGTTTTCGCTTTGGTAAAACTTATCTTCATATAGCACTAGTATTCAGTCTTATAGGCTTAACAATCGCCAGTTTTTTGAATAACTATTGGACAAGTAACCTCTTCAATTTAATCGGCATTTACCTTTCTATATTAGTGCTCACCTTCTATGTAAAAATGTTACTAACACGACTCACTGATGCAATTGAAAAAGCCAATGAATCAGCCAAATCTAAAAGCTTATTTTTAGCCAATATGAGCCACGAAATACGCACACCTATGAATGGCATTCTTGGTATGTTGGAGTTGTCACTTAATGAACCACTACCAAACTCACTGTACAAACGCCTTAGGATTGCTCAAAACTCCGCAGACGCATTACTTGTATTAATCAATGATATTTTAGATTTATCTAAAATCGAAGCAGGAAAAATCACCTTTGAGAGTATCGATTTCGATGCAAAAGAGCTAATTGATGACATTGTATCTTTACTTAAACAGCGGGCAATCGACAAAAACATCTCTCTCAACGGTCATATCAGTACAGAAATTGGAAACATGGTAAGAGGCGACCCTACTCGTATTCGTCAGTCCATTATCAATCTCGTCGGCAATGCACTGAAATTTACCCAAGAAGGTGGTGTTAGCATTTATGCCTCATTAAAAAAACGAGAAGGTGGAATTCTCTTCCAGTGCAAAGTGTGTGATTCAGGTATTGGAATTGCTGATTATGCACTAGAGCATATTTTCGACACATTCACCCAAGCCGATGACTCAACAACACGCAACTTTGGTGGAACAGGACTAGGATTAGCATTAACGCAGCGATTAATCACAGAAATGGGCGGGAAGATCTCTGTTACATCACAGATAGGCAAAGGCAGTATTTTCTCATTTGAGATACCACTTGATACACCTGTGCAAGTGCATAAAAATAAACAAAATCCATACAAACATTCTGCACAAACACCACCTAAACCAATGGATTTAAATAAAAGTGTGGCAAGAAAAACGGTAGAAAAGGTAGAAAAGCCGTCCAAGAAAAAAACTAAAACACAGATACTCTTAGCAGAAGATAATCCTGTTAATCAAATTGTCGTCCAACAAATGCTTACGGGGTTAAACTGTGACGTTAAAATTGTTTCTAATGGCAAACTCCTAGTCGATATTATCGAAAAAAATCCTAACCACAACTACGATCTTATTTTTATGGATTGCCAAATGCCGGTTATGGATGGCTATGCTGCAACAAGGTATTTACAAAACTTCTGGAAAGAACAGCATCCTGAATCACGCATTCCCGTTATTGCCCTAACCGCCAATGCAATGTCAACAGATAAACAAAAGTGTATCGATTCTGGCATGAATGACTACCTATCAAAGCCCGTACACATGGAAGATCTATCTAAAATTATTCATAAATGGTTACAACTAGAGGCAATAAAAAAAGAAATACCAGCCATTTGAATAGATTGAGACCTTTGCGCGAAAAGTCTCAGATTTAAAAAGAAACTTGATAGCCACGAAATGAGCCAATAACAACGCCTTGTATTTCCACTCTATCTACAGAATAAAACATTGGCTCTAACGAAGCATTAGCTGGGCGTAATTCGATAATATCCACCGGACGCGGGTGATAATATTTCAGTGTTGCTTCCATACGATCAATTAAAGCAACAATAATATCCCCACGATTTGCCGATGATTGCTTTTGTATCACGACATAATCACCATCAAAAATACCCGCCTCAATCATCGAATTCCCTGAAATACGCAACACATAGCGATCTGGTCCACAAAAGTGTTCAGCCAAATCAATTGTTTGTCTTTCAGGGATCGCTTCAATCGGAGCACCCGCTGCAATCACACCCACTAAAGGAAGCTCTGTTTTGGAATGGTGATATTGCTCATCCGAATTCGGTAGTTTAAATGCCGCTTTACCTGATGACTCCAGTAAATATCCTTTTGCAATTAAATTATGCACATGCTTGTGAATACCACTTTGCCCTAGCCCCATTGCCTCACTAATATCCATTAATGTCGGCTGGTAACCCGTTCTATCCACAAAATCATGTATGCACTCAAGCACCGCATGTTGTTTTTCTGTTAGCATAAATATTCACCTTTTATCTTCTTATTACAACCTTATAGTGAATAAAAAGCGAATAATCAATATTGTTTTTTTTATACTTGAGATTAAAGTATTTTGTATGTCGCGTTTAACGGAGGAAATCTATAACTTATTCAAATAGACAATCCCACCCAATTGACGCATTTGTTTTTTGATCCAGCGTTGTTTTCTATACAATCGCGGACTTGGACGATTAACATGATAAAAACTGGGGGCGGGCAAAGCCGACGCTAATAAGGCAGACTGAGAAAAACTCAATTTACATGATCGCTGTTTCAATAAATTCGTACAAGCAGATCGCACGCCGTAATCTTGTTTTCCAAATTGAGCAATATTCAAATAGACTTCTAATATCCGTTGCTTAGACCAAATCAGCTCTATCAATACCGTAATACCTGCCTCTAAAGCCTTTCGAATATAACTACGTCCACTCCACAGAAATAAATTTTTTGCCACCTGCTGTGTAATCGTACTTGCCCCTCGCTTATTTTTACGTGACTCAAACCATGCTGCACGTATTGCATGAAAATCTAAACCATAATGATTCGGAAAGCGTTGATCTTCTGCTGCAATCACCGCCAAAGCGGTAGATTTAGGCAAGTCATCCCATGCCATCCATTGATAACGCACAGGGAGATTTTTATCTGAATTCAGCCATGCACTGATATTTTGTTGTACCATAAAGGAAGAGGTTGGCACAGGAAGCCATCGAAAAATGACAAGCAATAAACTAATCGTAAGAAAGTAAGCTACACCTACAAATAGCAATGTTTTCCCCAATTTTTTAGCAAATTTTTTGACCATGTCGGCCATTATGCCAGAGACAAGAATAATGCAATATGCACTTGAAATAAAAAATCTTCATAAAACCTATAACAACAACTTCGTTGCCCTAAAAGGAATTAATCTTACCGTAAAACAAGGAGATTTTTTTGCCCTGCTCGGAGCCAATGGAGCAGGAAAATCCACTACGATTGGCATTATTGCTTCCCTTATCAACAAAACATCTGGCTCTGTTTCTGTTTTTGGACACGATATTGAAACTCAACGCAATCAAGCAAAGGCACTGATTGGCCTTGTTCCACAGGAATTCA
>JALVRY010000116.1 GCA_027024625.1 Thiotrichaceae bacterium | reverse complement strand
TCCACATAGGGACATATTCTAGTTTTTTACTAGCAAAATAACGACTAATGTCAGTAACGTCAGTTACCCCCTAGCCCATTTTCAGTGTTTTTTTCTTGTCATGGGCATATATATATTAGTAGTTATCTTATATTTATAGGATTTTAAATGAGAATGAATCTTATCTATATCATTCAATAAAGATAAAAAACTTAAAATATGCCCTAAAGTGGAACTGACAAAACTGACATTACTACTCAATTAGGTTTTATCAATACCATTATTCAGAATTCAATATGAGCTATTTACAACGACTAAGAGAGAAACATAAGCACCAACAAAGGCAAGCACCGCAGGAAGCACCAGCACAGCGAGAGGCGACAATACAGCAAGGAGCTTGCAAAGCTGAACCCATAACAACAACAGCAAAAGCACCAACAGCAAGCAAAGCCGAACCAGAGTATGACCCGTACTCACATCAAGCATGTGGAATGATTCAGTGCAAAACCTGTAAGCACTGGAACTATTCACAATGCAGGAATAAAGGCTATGGCAGTGCAGACCCTGAACGATGGCGACGATGTAAAGGCTACGAGAACCTATAAGATTGGGGTACAAATGGGTACGGTTTCAGGGCTAGTTATCAGGTCAACTGAGGTTTACTTAACAAATTTATTTTTGGGGTGATTTTGGGTAAGTGTCTGAGTTTACTTTAGTATTTACAGGGCTTTGAGTCAGAATACATAAGCAATACAGCCAAAAATAAAAAAAGGTACTACCAGCAAACAGTGAAACCTACGGGATGATGTAAACCCCAAGATGTCAAGCATTATGAGTATTTTTCTGAGAATCCCTTACTCTTCTTGACTAATTCATAAGCAAATTCAAATAATTAGCATTTAAGCAAAGGTGTATAGTTTAGCGAGTACAAAGCAACAGAAAACAAATCACCTGCTATACTGTCCAATATCCTGTACAGCTTACAAAGAAGGAATAAAACATAATGCAAGCCATCACCTACACCGATGCAAGAAACAACCTTGCTAGTATTTTAGATAAAGCCGTTAATGACCATGAGCCGCAAATAATCACCCGCAGAAATGGCGATAATGCCGTCTTAATCTCACTGGATGACTATAACGCATGGATGGAAACCGACCACCTGCTAAAATCCCCACGCAATGCCAAACGCCTATTAGAATCCCTTGAGAATGTCCGTGCAGGTGGTGATATACAAGAAAGAGAACTTATTGAAGAATGATATGCTTTGACCCGAACGCATGGGATGATTATCTATACTGGCAACAAAACGACAAGAAAACCCTAAAGCGTATTAATCAGCTACTAAAAGCTATCCAGAGAACTCCGTTTGATGGACTAGGCAAACCCGAGCCATTAAAGCATCAACTAGCAGGGTGCTGGTCGCGTAGAATCACCGCAGAACATCGTTTAGTTTATCTGCTTGAAGATCAAAAAATCATTATTCTGCAATGCCGTTACCATTATTGATGACAACACCATGACACAAAAGAAAACCCTCACACTAGGCAAAAAACGCAACACCAACACAGCCACAAGCACCAGCCCAAACACCCTGAACCCTCCATTTTGGCGTTAAAATCAAGGGGGAGCGGGGGCGGAAAGATCGTGCTATGATTAAGCTATTGAATATTTCAACAATCAAGGAAAGACGATGGCTACGGTTAATTTCAGCGTTCCAGAGGAAATAAAACAGGCATTTAACCACACCTTTGCAAAAGAGAATAAAAGTGCAATATTGGCTAAATTGATGAAACAAGCAGTAGAAGAGAGAAAAGCAAAACAGCAACGAGCAAAAGCTATTGATGCAATTCTTGACCTACGCAACAAACAAAAGCCTATTTCTGCTAGTAAAATTGATCAGGCAAGGCAAGAGCTAAGAGGGTGAAATTTGTTATAGATGCCAGTGTTGCAATTAAATGGTTTATTCCAGACTGTGAAGAAGAAGAGAACACCGAGCAAGCCATACAGCTATTTAAAGATATTCAGGCATTTAAAATTGAGCCTATTCAGCCTACACACTGGCAAGCAGAAGTTATTGCAGTATTGGCACGACTCACACCAGAAACGAATGACCAAAATATCAATCTATTAAATGCCCTTAACTTTCCTGTATGGGATAATCTGGAGACTTATCAGCAAGCAAGTTTTTTAGCAATTAAATTCAAGCATCACCTGTTTGATACGCTTTATCATGCGGTAGCACTAGAGAACCTAGCCCTGTTAGTGACAGCAGATAAAAAGTATTACAACAAAGCAAAAAATCAGGGCAATATTATTTTATTGGATGACTACCAGACACCATGACACAAAAGAAAACCCTCACACTAGGCAAAAAACGCAACACTAGCACAGCTACAAGCACCAGCCCCACGCGAAAGCTAAGAGGCAAGAAACGCCTGATTATCAATACCCAAGCAAGCACAGCCAAACCAAAGAAAAAACCCGTAAAACGCACCAAAAAGCCCACACAGCCACAAATAAAGAAAACTCCACCGTCTGAAATTAGAGCAAACGAACTTAATCAATTATTGGGGGAACGCTTCACAGCATGGCGGGATAATGAGCCGTTAAGCATCGGCATAGAAAAACAAATCTTCCAGCTAATCAGTGCTGAACACCTGCCCTATAGTAAGCGAGTAGTTAAACGAGTGCTAAAACGCCACTGCACCAGCACCGCATATCTAAACAGTGTATTGCATGGGAATAGTCGCGTATCGCTGGATAATGCGATTAATGGCGATGTCAGCACTGCAGAAAAGAGCTATGCTAAAAGCAAGCTGGATAGCATAGGTGAAACATGAGAATAGAATTTGACCCTAGTGTCGATGCTTTATATATCAACCTTTCCAAAGGTGAAATTGAGAAAACAAAGGAGGTTCAAAAAGGAATTATGATGGACTTTGACAAGGACGGTAATGTTTTAGGCATTGAAGTGTTAGACGTTAGCAAACGTGAAGAGCTACCAGTGCAGCAAGCAGCATAAAAATGAAAATTCAGCACTTTAAAGACACTGACACCGTTTATATCCAGATAACGAATAATGAAGTTGTTGAAACTAAAGAGCTAAACGAAGATACCTTGCTTGATTTAGATAAAAGCGGTGCATTGGTAGCCGTTACAATAGAACATGCCAGTGAAAAGCCTATATTGTTACCTAATATTGCATTTGAAGAACTACCAGTACAGCAAGCAGCATAATGTTATGAATAATGATCTTGTCTCTAGTGACAACTGGCAAACCATAATAAAAGAAAGTGAGCCATTACTGGATAAAGTTTTTTCTGATGAAAAAGGTAATACATATCAATTCATTGGTGTTATACACGCCTCCGATGACTACTATTACGGCATGACAAACACATTAGGAAAGTTAAAAATGCTTTCTTGTGTTGTTGATCTGGAAGGTCATGGCTATAAGTTAGCAACAGATAGTGACAGCATCACCGCTAAAACAATCCGCTTTGATGATAAACATCTGCATGTAGAACTTGAAGATGGTCGGGTAATATCAACGCCTATGGACTGGTATAAAGAGCTACAGCAAGCTACTTATAGCCAATTAAAGAACTATCAGTTTATTTGTCGAGGAACAGGCATTGAATGGACTGATTTAGATTATCAGCTAAGTATTGAAAGCATGTTGCAATCTGTACCACTGCAAAAAGTCGCCTAATTCTCTAAAGCCCGTCACCCACGGGCTTTTCAACACCTGCCACAACACCACACCAGCACCACCCACCACCCCCAAAAGCCGCCATTCACAAAAAACCACTTGCAAAACCGCTAAGTTTTGACCTATCCTAAAAAGGTACAAATTAAAGGGACTGTTAATCCTTACCTGAAAGCGGAAAATAGATGTAAATTAGCCGCTTTTAAGCGGTTTTTTTGTGTCCACAATCTGGCAAACTACAGTTTGTCGGGTGTGTGCGAATACAAGACCGTAAGCGGAAATAAGCACGTCGCATCCTTTCAGGGCGATTAACAGCACCCGACTTTTTGTCGATTAAATGTTAAAAACACTGAAAGGAGAACTTGCAATGCAAGCAACCAACCCAACGGGGCAAACCTGCCCCATTGCGTCTACAGGACGCAAGCCCACACCTGCACCAGTCGCAGGAACAACCCATAATCAGCCTAAAACCAAGCAGATAGCACCCGATAGATTTATCAAAATCAACCTTGTGCTAGAGCGTGTCGGTGTATCTAGCACCAGCCTATATACACTCATTGCAAAAAAACGCTTTCCCGCTCAAATCAAAATTGGGCGTACCTCCGTATGGTCAGAAAATGCCGTCAATCAATGGATGGAAGAACAAAAACAAGGCGGTGCATCATGAGCCAGACCTTACAAAACCGCATCAACAACAAGCAAAATCATATCATTGAGCTTAACGATATTTACGCCCTCATTGACACCAGCCGACTAGCGTTAAAGGCTGAGGGTAGCGATGAAGCCGAGTGTGCTATCACTGTGCTAGGTATGGCGACAAGTAATCTTTATTTAGAGATCGAGAAAGAGAAAAAAGCCCTCCAAGCACTAGAAGCTGAACAGCAAGGGGGTGAAGAATGAAACCCATTAACACCTTGCTAAAACTCACACAAGCCCCACCCGCCCCCAAAAAAGGCGACATTGAAGCCTGTAGGCAGTATGCAAATTACTTAGCAGATAACAGCAAAAACGCACCGCGTACCCTTGCCCGTATCTGGATTAAGTTTATTGCTTACTCCTACCTGCAAGATGAAGCCCCACGCCCCAAATATACAGGCTGGAAGCAACAACAAGCCAAGCTTGCAAGGCTCAAGGCTAAATGGTCGGAGGTGCAATCATGAAACACATCCCCCTAATCCTAGCCGTTCTCTTTTTGCTGTTTGCAATGTCAGGCTGTTTAGTCCCTAGCACCAGCATAGGCAAATCTTCAAATGATATGCGATGCACTGTCTACAACAGCTTAGGCTATTACCCAAATGATTTAGCAGTGGAGGATTGCAAATGAGCCAATTCAAACACTATTGGTTTTATCCCGTTGCTTATGCCTACGGTAACACCATGAACCCCGTCAAACTGGATAGAAAACCACACAGCCTATTTTCGAGGGCTTTTGTTGCATACATCACAGATACATTATTTATCCATGCAGGTACATGGTGCGATATTCAGGAGGTGCAATCATGAGCTACCCCTTCCAAAACCTCACCGTACAGCCCCTAGACAGCAAGCATATTGCTGATACCTTGTCATGTATCCCTGCATCGTTCCACAGTGTATTACTGGCAGACTATGAGCGTAAATATACCGAGTCTCGACAAGGTGCAAATCTAGGCTTGCTACAGGTGCAACAGTACGCAAAAGGCAAACGATTCTTAAACTATGAAGATGAAACCCTACGCAAAAAAGCCGACAGACTATCAAGACATGCCCACCGTATGATTAATCAAGGCGGTATAGCGTCAGGTCATAGTCTTGTTGCTGAAATGGGTATTGAAATTTCTAAACAATGGATGGATATACTGTGGTTTCACATGCTTACAAATGATGATGAAAGAAATCAGAAAAAGATAAAAGAATCTTCAAATGTTGAGCAAACAAAAAAGTTAATAGCCCGTGAAAAAGCACGTGCTAATAGTTTAGTCGCTCCCATTAAAGCCCGTTTTATTTGTGAACAATGGTGGTTAAAGCAATTAATCAAAAAACATGATCGAGCCTATGAAGAAACTGCTATACGTTTGGGGTTAGTCCGTAAACATAAACAGCCCTACGTTAGCACCAACACCCTAAACAAAGTCCTAGCCCGTCAAGCTCGTTCTCTTGAGATCATGGGAAAGATGGAAGCCGTTAGTGATGATGGCGAAGTATTGGATATGGCGGACGTTCTCAAGGGTTCTATTGCAAATCCAGCCGTGAGACGTGCTGAGTTAATGAATAGACTCAATGGCTTTGAGCAATACGCTATCAGTCGTGAGCATGTCGCTGAGTTCTACACCATCACCTGCCCCTCTAAATATCATCCCTCATCCAGCAAATACAACGGCTCTACACCGAGAGAAACACAGCAAGGCTATCTATCCCCACTATGGGCAAGAATCAGAGCCAAGCTTAAATATGACGGCTTGCAGGTCTATGGTTTTCGTATTGCTGAACCCCACGCGGATGCTTGTCCCCATTGGCATATTCTCCTATTTATGCCTGAATCCCAAAAAGCAAAAGTACGAGCCATTCTTAAAGATTACGCCCTACGCGAAGATGCTACAGAGGCAGGTGCAAATAAGCACCGCTTCACCGTCGAAGCCATCGACCCCGACAAAGGTTCAGCTATCGGCTACATCGCTAAATACATCTCTAAAAATGTTGATGGATTCGGCATGGATAATGAAACCGA
>JALVRY010000115.1:328-6398 GCA_027024625.1 Thiotrichaceae bacterium | reverse complement strand
GACCTTTGAACGAAAGATCTAATGAAGAAAAAAGAGTGTAATTTTCTTTCTTCATCCTTTCATGCAAAGGTCTCAACTTGTGTTACTTTTATCTGCTGTAGTGAAGCCATTGATACAGGTTATACAATTCAGGTCATACAAAGAAAGTTGGCAATAAAAAACCCAGTCATTGCTGAGCTGGGCTTTTTATAAAATTAACAAAATGTTGAGATTAGTGTTTATGCACGTTCCTAATTAACCTACAGTGCCGCCAGCTGCATCACATTCTGCTTTTGTTTTTTCAACCCAGCCTTGACCTTTACAGGCGTTTTGTCCTTTACAGCTAGAGCTTGCTGTTGCACAGCCACTTTGACCTTTGCAGGCGTTGATGCCCATACAGTGAACGCTTGCTTCTGCTGCGCCATCAGATTCTGCTGAAGCGGCTTTCTCGCCACCTGATTCGCCACCACATGCGGTTAGCATAAGCGCAGCGGTCGAAGCTAGGGCAAAACCTGTTAGTTTTTTAGATGTTTTCATTATTCATTCCTCCACCCTTTTTCAGGGTAATTATTATAAAGATTAGACTAAAGAGAAGTTCTAAAATCTAATGGTACGAGTATAGCCCTATTTATTGATGTTAGTGAATAGTCAAGTGGAGACACTTTTCTAGTACCCCATCAAACCAAAATTGCTGGAGTACTAGTTTAAAGCAAATGTCTAGGAATTATTTTCCAGAACAACTATTTTTACCCTTACAGCTATCTTTCCCTTTACAGCTATCTTTGCCACTGCAAGAATTTGTTGATTTGGCTTCAACTTTTGCGGCAGATTTGTCAGTACTTGATTTTTCTGAATTATTAGCACAACCAGAGATTAATAATGTTGCAGCTGCAGACGCTAAAACAAGACCTGTTACTTTTGTTACTTTATTCATGTTGAGAATATCCTCTTCCATATTGGAGTTTAGTTATGGGAGTTTTTAAGGAAACTCCCTTATTGCACGAACAGCAGAACTATTTACGCAATATTTTATTGAGTAGATGCATTAATTATTACATTAACTTATAAACTTTCTATAAACTGAATCTCGACTTTTAATAAAATCGGCTACTGTACAGGGTAAAATTGGTAAGTAGGAGTATGGGAAAAGCGGGAGAAATTAAGTGGAAGGCTTGTATCATTATTGTGCATATGTGACTAAGGTTTATGATAGGGATACAATTATTGTCGATATTGATTTAGGCTTTCATACATGGATGAATAGTGAAAAAATCAGACTGTACTGCATTAATACTCCAGACGTTTGTGGAAAGGAAAGGCAATAGGGTTTGGTGTCGAGAGATTGGTTGAGAAATCGAGTAATGGGAAAAACAGTGTCTTTAGTGACCTATAAAGACAAAAAAGGAAAATATGGACGTTGGTTGGCTGATGTTTGGCTTGATGGCTCATGTGTTAATGATGAATTAGTCAATAAAGGTTTCGCCGAGTACAAAATATATTAAGAAGTCTCTAAAGTGTTGCTTCCAATATTTTTGACTTGATCAGGGTTTCATTCAGGAAGGATTGAAATACCCCATGACTTAATTAGGTTTTTAAGTACCCCGAAGTCGTGAGGAAAACTGAACTAAGGGTGCATAATTTAAAGTAGGAAAAAAATAGTGAGTTTAAATATTCCAGAATACATGCAGCAAGTCGGCAAAAAAGCCAAAGATGCGGCAGGTTTGTTATCTGCGGCGGAGTCTGCACAAAAGAACTTAGCCTTGATTAGTATCGCTGAACTATTGATTGAAAAAGCCGAATGGCTAGAAGCTGAAAATGAGAAAGATCTAGTCGCAGGAAAGGCAAATGGCTTGGATGATGCCATGCTCGATCGTTTGCGTTTAAATAACAAAGTCATATTAGGTATGGCAGAAGGTTTGCGTCAAATTGCTGCTTTGCCTGATCCTGTAGGTGAAATCAGTGATATGACTTATCGCCCATCAGGTATCCAAGTGGGACACATGCGTGTACCGCTAGGTGTTATCGGAATCATTTATGAGTCACGTCCTAATGTGACAGCAGATGCCGCAGGGCTTTGTTTAAAATCAGGTAATGCAACTATTTTGCGTGGCGGATCGGAAGCGATTTATTCAAATCAGGCGATTGCGCAATGTATTCAGGAAGGCTTACAAACGGCAGGTTTGCCCGCTGAGTGCATCCAAGTAATCGAAACAACAGATCGCTCAGCGGTAGGTGAATTGCTGCGTTTGAAGGATTATGTTGATGTAATCATTCCACGCGGTGGCAAAGGTTTGATTGAGCGAGTCAGCGCTGAATCTTTAGTGCCTGTTATTAAACATCTGGATGGTATATGTCATGTGTTTATTGATGATGATGCTGATTTAGATAAAGCGGTTGAGATTTCACTTAACTCTAAGACACATCGCTATGGTGTATGTAACGCGATGGAAACTTTGTTGGTTGCAGACTCCGTTGCGGCAAAAATACTACCAACTCTTGCTGCATTATTTGCAGAAAAAGAGGTCGAGCTACGTGGTTGTTCGCGTACACAGGTGATTTTACCAGATTGCAATAAAGCAAATGATGATGATTGGACGGCTGAATATTTGGCTCCTATTTTATCGATTCGCATTGTTGATAGTCTTGATGATGCAATTGATCATATCAATCAATACGGCTCACACCATACTGATACGATTGTGACAGAAAACATTACAAGCTCTCGATATTTCTTACGGCGTGTGGACTCTAGTTCGGTAATGGTCAACGCCTCCACTCGTTTTGCTGATGGATTTGAATATGGGCTTGGGGCTGAAATTGGTATCAGTACCGATAAATTACATGTGCGAGGGCCGGTTGGTTTAGAAGGTTTAACCACAAAGAAATTTATTGTTCTTGGAGATGGACACATTCGCCAATGATCGGTTTAATGGGCGGGACGTTTAACCCGATTCACTTTGGACACCTACGACCCGCCTTAGAAGTGGCTGATTTACTGGGTTTAGAAGAAGTAAGATTTATTCCAGCGAGTCAGCCACCTTTGCGAGATCAGCCTTGTGTCTCTGCACAAGAACGAGCCCACATGGTCGAGCTTGCCATACAAAGTGAACCGCGATTTGTGTTAGATCAGCGTGAATTACAGCGGCAAGCCACATCTTATACGGTTGATACTTTGCTTTCTTTAAGGCAGGAATTGGGAGATGAAATTCCTCTTTGCTGGATGATGGGAATGGATGCTTACCAAAATTTTACCCAATGGCATCAATGGCAGAAAATACTAGAACTTACGCACCTTGTTGTCTCCCATCGTCCCAATTATATTGCTGAAAATCCTTTATTAAACGCTTACCATACAAAGCAACAAAGTGAGCTATTCGACTCACCTGCTGGTAAACTATACTTCGTTTCTGTTACACAGCTGGATATTTCAGCTACAATGATTAGAGATGAGCAGAAGAATAGCCGCAGTATTCGCTACTTATTGCCTGATGCGGTACATAATTATATTAACGAGAAAAAGCTGTATATATGAATTTAGAAGAAATGCAAACTTTCGCTGTTAATGCGTTGGAAGATTTAAAAGCACAAGATATTGTTGTATTGGACGTGAGAGGAAAGTCCAGCATGACGGATTTAATGATTATCGCGACAGGTAACTCAACACGTCATGTCAAATCGATTGCAGCTAATTTATTTAAAGAATTCAAAGATGCAGATAACCAACCACTAGGTATGGAAGGTGAGGACAATGGTGAGTGGGTTTTAGTTGATTTAAATGAAATTGTTGTGCATATCATGCAACGTGATGTGAGAGATTTTTATAATCTTGAGAAGCTTTGGGGTGTGGAAGAGTCAGAAGAAGCTTCTGCTAGCTCGTAAATACTTTTTGGCAAGTGCCATTTATAAAAAAGCCACCGTGAATCTTAGGTTCTCGGTGGCTTTTTTGAGTTTGGAAAAGTCTAAAGCCTGTCTATTAAGATGATGGGATTATTAATTTTTGCCCCGCACGTATTGCAGTTCCAGACATGTTGTTGGCTCGTTTGATTTGGCTGAGTGTCACGTGATGGCGATTGGCAATACCAAGCAAGGTATCACCTGCTTTAACTTTATAATTGCCATTGGAGCTTGCATAGCGACGAGACTTAGGCGAGTGCTGCATATAGTATCGCTTAATGCCACGAAACATTGCATTAGCTAAATTCTCCTGATACGACTTTTGAGTTAGTTGTTTTTCTTCCTTAGGATTGCTGATATAGGCTGTTTCAACCAACATTGAAGGAATATCTAAAGACTTCAATACAACAAATGCAGCACTCTCCACACGTCCACGGTGTAGATTATTTACGTTACCTAATTCGCTTAATACATTTTTAGCTAGGCTTAAACTGCGAGTAATAGTTGATGTGCGTGTTAAATCTAGCAGTACGGTTTTAATCATACGATTCCGACCACTAAAGTTGATGCTTCCTAAAGTGCGCACATGAGCTGCATTTTCTCGTGCAGCAATAAAATGAGCAGCCTCACTCGAAGCACCGCGACGAGATAGAATATAAACAGAAGAGCCAGACATACTGCGACGCATATTTGAGTTAGCATGAATAGAGATAAATAAGTCTGCTTTGCTGCGGCTAGCAATATTGATACGTTCACGCAGTGGGACAAAAGTGTCACCAGAACGAGTCATCACTGCTCGCATTCCTGGCTGTCGATCAACCTTAGCTCTAAGCCTTTTTGCGATTTGAAGAACGACAGATTTCTCATAGACACCATTCAAACCGATAGCACCCGGATCTTTACCGCCATGACCGGCATCAATAACGACGATAAAATCGCCCTGTTTTTTAGGCTTATAAACTGAACTAGGGCTGTTAGTCGTTGCTTTAGCTCGTTGAGTTTTTCTCACCGTCGAATGTTTATGGCTTTTAGCTCGTTTAATATTTTTACCAATATTGGGAGCACTTAATACCAATTCGACACGGGAGCCTGATCTTGCTTTTTTTAAGCGAGACATAACGCTAACGGATGATTTCATGTCAAGAACAACACGTAAGTTTCTGCCGCCTTGCACACCATGACGGATGGTTTTGATGGGGTCACTTGATGCGCTTTGTTTGAACTTAAATATTCGTTGAGGTGCCGTTGTATCTTTAAAGTCAATCACAACCCTATCAGGTGATTTAAGTGTAAAAGCCTTATATTTTACGGACTTAGATACATCAAAGCTCACACGTAGCTTACCGCTGCTTTGCTCGATCTGTAGTGATTCAATTCTTGCTTTGTTCGGTGCAGCAAACAAATGGAAACTTAAAAATAAGGCAGTAATGACCGCCATCACCTTAATTAAATTAGTGCTAACACGGGAGTGATTGTTTTGTTGTTTTTGTCTATATAATTGCATTGTCTGAGGGTACTTTGATAAACAAAAATAGAAATTATCATCAGGTTTTATTAGCCTGAGATCGCAAGCCGTGAATACCAGCTATAGTTTTAAGGGCTACATAAGTATTCGATCATTTACTAAAATGATTGGATTAAGTAATAGTAAAGTACATTAGGAAACTTTTTTCAAGTGATTTTTAGTTAAAACTTTTAAGTAATTGTTTTTATTGAGTTAGATGCTGTTTTTTACTTGTCTATTCAATTAGCACCTCGCGACCGTTAGGGTGGTAGGATATTAACAAATTTATATCAGGCTTGGGAAGAAATCCATCTGCTTTTTCAGGCCATTCAACCAGACAGATTGCGCTAGAGTCAAAGTAGTCACGTCCACCCATGTATTCAAGCTCTTCAGGATCACCTAATCTATATAAATCAAAGTGGTATAGTTCTCTATCGTTCAGTGAATAGGGCTCAACCAGTGTATAAGTTGGGCTTTTTACAGCTCCTTTGTGTCCGAAATATCGTAATATTCCCCGAACAATTGTTGTTTTGCCTGCTCCTAAGTCACCTTGTAGAAATACAGTGTTTCCTGATGATAGGGTTGCGGCCAGTTCGGCTGCAAAATTTATCATCTCTTGTTCATTAGACAAAATACGCTTCACTTGTGGTATCCCAAGCATAAAATTCAAGCTAGCATAGCAATTCTAAGCTT
>JALVRY010000115.1:0-318 GCA_027024625.1 Thiotrichaceae bacterium | reverse complement strand
CTATTGTTGGTTTCCGCTAAGTAGGAGTGCATAATTAATTTAACAAAATTTGCGAAGGATATTTTTTGATATTCAAGTCATTGTCGAAGAAGCATATCCGAGCTACGCGACTGAGAGAATGGCTTGAATAGCGGGAAATAGACCAGTAAATTGTTAAATGTGTGTGCACTCCTACTTATGCTGACTGCTATGACATCATCACTGAATAAAAAGGCACTTAGTCAACAGATAGTAACGTGGGGACATGAATTTGGTTTCCAAAAAGTTGGTATTAGCGATATTGATTTGTCGGATGCCGAGAAAAACCTCAAGGAATAC
>JALVRY010000114.1 GCA_027024625.1 Thiotrichaceae bacterium | reverse complement strand
CATTATGGCATCAAGGTTATGCCATCTACCTTTGTCATCGATTCAAACGGAGAAATCCGCTTTAAAGAAGTAGGCATCACAACATCTTGGGGTTGGCGACTTCGCCTTTGGCTAACTGATCTAATTGATGGATAGGATAGAATCATATCTATTTTCCTAGATATACTACAAAATATTTTATTTTATCAACGAATTAGATCATATAAGGTTACAATAAACCTTTTACACAACAAACAGACGAACAAATTTTAAAAGTTCGCAAAAGGAAGCTAATTTAAGTCAGGAGGAAATAATGGATACCAACATGCAAACGATGATGTCATCCAATACGCTATCTGAATTATTCCAAAACCGTGTGCAGCTCACCCCAGAGCAAGTAGCCTATCGCTACTACGATAATCAGAATAAAAAATGGATAGATAAATCATGGAAAGAGATCGCGGAAGATAGCGTCATATGGCAACAGCTATTTGAAAAGTTTCAGCTTCAATCGGGCGACAAAATCAGCATCATGATGAAAAACAGTCATGAATGGATTTCATTCGATCAGGCAGCATTGGGGCTTGGGCTTGTAACAGTCCCCTTGTTCTACAACGATAGTGCTGACAACGCCGCCTATATCTTAGAAGAAAGTGAAGCAAAATTACTTTTTATTGGGGATAATAAAATCTGCAAACAAGTTCTTAGCAATGAAACTGAACTTCCCGAGCTGCAACATATTATCACCATGAACGAAATGCAGAGCGATGATCCCCGCTTAAGTACATTAGAAAGTATTTGGCATATCGCAGAATCTGACATACCGAAAAATACCATTACAGAACCAGATACACTCGCAACCATCGTTTATACATCAGGCACAACAGGTCGCCCCAAAGGCGTTATGTTGAGTCATAAAAATATTTTAAGCAATGTAAAAAGCATATTAGGCTGCGCAGATTTTATTAATCAACCACACACTTTTCTCTCCTTTCTACCACTGTCCCATATGCTTGAGCGAACAGGAGGGTACTACTTTCCTATACTGATAGGAGCAACCGTTGCCTTTGCACGCTCTATCCCGCAACTTGCTCAAGATTTAGTAACAATACAACCCAGCGTTTTTGTATCAGTACCGCGTATTTATGAGCGTGTGTACGCAAAAATTAAAGAAGAACTCAATAAAAAACCTGCCATTATTCAAAAGCTTTTTGACCTGACGATTAGTACCGGCGTACAACATTTTGAATATACACAAGGTCGAGCATCATGGAGCCCTAAGTTTCTAATAAAGCCACTTTTAGATCGTATTATCAGTCAAAAATTACTCGATAAACTCGGCGGTAATATGCACTTTGCTATCTGTGGTGGAGCAGCACTTTCAGAACCTGTAGCCGATTTATTCATCGGTATTGGATTACCATTATATCAAGGCTATGGTATGACAGAATGCAGCCCTATAGCCGCTGTTAATCGTCCTCAAAGCAATATCCCCATGAGTATTGGGCTCGCTGTTCCAGATGTGGAATTACGCATTGCCGAAAATGATGAGCTACAAATCAAAGGCGATAATGTTATGTTAGGCTACTGGAAAAATGAGCAAGCCACTGCGGATACCATTGTTGATGATGGCTGGCTACGCACTGGCGATAAAGCGCGTATTGATGACAAAGGTCATGCTTATATTATCGGCCGTTTGAAAGAAATCATTGTTATGGCCAATGGTGAAAAAGTTCCGCCTGTCGATATGGAAATGGCAATATTAAATGACCCTGTGTTTGAACAAGTACTAATTGTCGGTGAAGGCAAACCTTACCTTTCTGCTCTGGTTGTCTTAAATGCAGATAAAAAACATTCAGGTGATACCAATGATTTGCTAAAACGCATTAGAAAACTATTAACCAGTTTCCCGGGTTATGCAAAAATTCGTAAAGTAAGCGTTGTCAGCGAACCTTGGACAGTAGAAAATGGTCTGCTAACACCGACATTAAAACTAAAGCGTGAACGCATTATAAAAGGCTGTGCCGACGTCGTAGACAGCATGTATGAAGGACA
>JALVRY010000113.1 GCA_027024625.1 Thiotrichaceae bacterium | reverse complement strand
CTTAAATTTGTCCGCTCATGGTTACATGATCAAGACAGCGAAACACGTACCATGATGATGGCATTTCTACTAGCAGCTGATCCGTATTCTGCAAATAAATAGAAAAATTCAAAATAATAAAAGAAATTTCATAATGAAAAAAATAATTCTTCTTATACTAGCCGTATCGTTATTACAGGGCTGTACCGCAATTATGATCGGCACTGCTGCAACCAAAGCCACGATTGCTGTTGCTAAAGTACCATTTAAAGTGGGAGGAGCTGTTATTGGTGCTGTCCGTCACAAGAAGAATGAGGATTAAATCTGCGACTTCAACTCGGTTCAGCTAATAAAGATCTTATCCGCATTTTTCAACAAATATGCTAATGTAATACTTATTGCAACATCAAAGGAGACACCAAGCATGTGTGCCGCCAAAGCTATCGAATATTACACGTATGATGATTACAGCCAATGGGAAGGAAAGTGGGAGCTTATCGAAGGTATGCCTATGGCAATGTCACCTTCTCCAACAATCAGCCATCAAGCCATTGCTGCAAATATTTTATTTGAACTTAAAAAATCTATTGGAAATTGTGATAAATGCTTGGTGCTTGCAGAAGAAGACTGGAAAATTGATGATGGAACGGTATTGAAACCCGATGTCGTTTTAATTTGTGATGAACCTAACGATCAATATATCACCAAAGCCCCTGAAATTATTGTAGAGGTCATTAGCCCCTCAACCTCAAGACGGGATGAAGTATTTAAATTCGACATCTATGAGAGAGAAAAAGCCCTCTATTATATCCTTGTTTACCCTGACGATTGCAAAGCTAAACTCTATAAACTGGATAATAACAAATATATAAAGCAAGGCGATTTTTCCAAAGAAAGCTACTCATTTGATAATGCAAGCTGTGGAGCCATGATTGATTTTGGAGCGGTATTTCGGCAGTTTAGGTAAAAGCTCTTGTCCACCACAGAGGGTACAGAGTTTTTTGGAAGCGATGCTTTAGAGACTGTGCAAGGCTAACCACTGAGAGTTGATTTTTTAAAAGCCCCGCATCCTAAGAAAATTCCGTGTTCTCTGGCCTTTCCTCTGTGAACTCTGTGTTAAATCTTTTATCTGTGTTCAGGTGAATTCAGGTATTTCCCAATCCATGCCAATACCTTCATCACTGCCAAGGTATTCTACATTATTTTTAAGAATCTTTTTATCTCGTTACGAGGCAGATTAATCATCACAATATCCACGAATATTTGCTATTATTTACGATATATTCACATTAAGGTTATTCACATGAGCAATGTATCACTCAGTATTTCTGTTCCCGATGAAATGAAAGAAATCATTATGCAGCGTACTAAACAAGGTTATTTTGGTACACCAAGCGAGTACCTACGCCACTTGGTTCGACAAGATATTCAAAGAGGGCAAGATATTCAAGAGATGGAGAATTATCTCAGCGAGGGTATCCGCTCTGGTAGAAGCCGTTATGCCGCTGAAGAGATTTTTGATAATGCTAAAAAACTTGTTGCTAAAAAATAGTGGCTTATTATTTTACCCAACAAGCTGAAAGCGACTTTTTACAAGCGGTTTCTTACCTTGCTGACGATAACCCCCAAATTGCGAATAAGCTTATTTCACAAGTGGAGTTGACTTGTGAGCTTATTACCGAAATGCCAATGATCGGCAAACACGTTGAATATATTGTTACGCCTAAAAATATTAGGCGATTTCATGTTAAGCAATTCCATTCGTATATCTTGTTTTATCGTATCATTGAATCGGATATTGAGATTGTACGATTTGCTCATGCCTCAAAAGATTTACCCGCGTTATTCATCTAGTTCCCACGCTCCTGCGGGGGAATTCAGTCTGGACGCTCCTGCGTCCCGTATCTTCATTCGACGCTGGAGCGTCTAGGTATGATAGGGGTAGGAAAAGTTTTCACACTTCCCCTCCCTCCGAACCGTACGTGCAGTTCTCCCGCATACGGCTCTCCAGTTGATAGTTTCTTCATCGAGATTGGCACGCTATAACCCAAGCTTCATGACT
>JALVRY010000112.1 GCA_027024625.1 Thiotrichaceae bacterium | reverse complement strand
ATACGACTCCTTTCTGTTCCCAGTCATAAACCTTCTGCTTTGAAACACCTTCATTCCTTGCAAAATCCATTTTAAACCTGAAATTTTCTTTAATGTATTGCGTTAGTGATATTGTTTTGTTTTTTTTCTGCATAATAATAAGTTATGTTTCTAATTACCTATGTCGCCTTCTATTAATCCAGCACCAATTGCGCAATCATGACAGTATGGTTCGCCATCATCATCAAGAATATTATCTTCTTCGCAGTTGCCTGTCGGCTCATCGCATCTACAGCATATTTCTAATGTCCCTGGGTAATTATTTGCATTCCATGCTTCATGCTCGCTTTGTGTCATTGCTCTACGTTTTCCATCAGGCCATGTATTCATTTAATAAACCCCTATATGTGAAATAAAAATCAACCGGACGCGTTGACTGTTGCCGACTAACCAAGTGCCTTGGTTACCCGCTTAATTGCGTATCTGTCTTCATCAAACCCATCCTTTCCATCCTGCTTCGCTAAATAAATCTGCGCCGCATAGAATTCATTCTCTCTATCGTTGCGTTCTAATTCCTCTTGCAGCCTTATTATTTGACGGCGTTGGCTTGATGCAAACGCTATTCTGTTTTTTAAACATTTTTCGTGCCATTCAATAGTATTTTTCATTGGTTCATCCAAAAATAGTTTATAACAATATAATTAAACCCGGATCGAAAATTCCTTTGCGCTTCATTGCGCAAGGTTAATTGCTACGTTAGTTTTATCATTAAATTTTAAAATGGGATATCATTGTCAAAATTATCTGTGTTTGGAGTGGCATTATCAGTATTACTTTGTGGTTGCTGTGTATTTTGATCGTTATTACCTCTGCCACCTAACATTTGTATTTCTTCTGCAATAATTTCAGTTGAATAACGATCTTGTCCTGATTGATCTTGCCATTTTCGGGTTTGGATACGTCCTTCAATATAAACCTGGCTTCCTTTTTTTAAATACTCTCCAGCAACTTCAGCAAGACGGCGGAAAAAAACCACCCGATGCCACTCAGTTTGCTCTTTGCGCTCACCTGACTGTTTGTCTTTCCATCTTCTAGTGGTTGCCAGTCTGATATTAGTTATTGCCTCTCCACTTGGCATATATTTAACTTCTGGATCTGCACCTAAATTTCCGATTAATGTGACTTTATTTAACATTTTCAATTTCCTCTATTTTTTGTTTTGTTTCTGTATAGTAATTAGTTAGTTTTCTAAGCAATGCTCCAGCATTCTTCTGACCGTTTCGTAATCTTCAGCAACATACCAGCCGTTCTCGCCACCATCGTCATTGTCTGCTCCAGTAGCTAAAAAGCATTTGCCATAACTGCTAGATGCGTCCTTATTAACCTCTGTTATGCCTGTCACCTTTCCCACAACTACAGCAATCTTTTGTCCTGCTGTGCTCGTTAATTCTAAAATTTTACTCATTTCTAATTCCTCAATAAATCAAAAACTAACAAGGCTAATTAACTCGGAATATTCGCTTACGCTCATATCCGGTTATCAGCGACGTTATAACGCTATATATCCAATTCATTCCTGCGTTCACCAATACATGCAGCATGAGCAGCCGCTTTTGACCCGTGAGCAACTATAAAACAAGCGCACTCCCAATCAAGTATTGCATTATCGCAAATAGGACAACAAGGAAAATCACCGGGCTCAAAATCTTTACTCATATCTAAAATATCTTCACTCATATCAACCTCGCATATAACAAGTCGTTCGAGTTGGACGCTCGTACCTCGCGCCACTCAACTCAGTCGTTAGGCTGTGCCATTTATCAGGCTATCTATAGTCTCGCTTGCCTGCTTCATCACGTCGAATAGCTCTTCACATTCCTCGTCTGTTAGCACTATCACATCTCCGCCCTTGCTATGCTGGCGATCCAGTTGTTGCTCTAGCTTTTCCCGCATTTCCGTCAACCGTGTTTCTGCTAAGTCAGTAGCCATCATATTTGCTCCTATTTTCCAGTGTTTGAATCGCCTAACAATAAAATCAAGCTGTCAGAAATTGAAGGCATAGAAGAAGAAAAATAAGTTTC
>JALVRY010000111.1 GCA_027024625.1 Thiotrichaceae bacterium | reverse complement strand
GCTGAGTTTAATTTTCAGTCAGATTTTCGTGATCGTACCAGTAGCCTAGAATCATTGATGTCAATGGTTGAGCGAATGCCAAATACAAAAGTGGTTGTGTTTTATGATAAAGAATTTGTAAAGCAACTGGCTCGTTTAGAAGAACACTATCGCTTTGATGCGACGTTTACCTTTCCGATTGATGAGGTGCTGTTAGAGGAGGCAATAGCTTGGAAATAAATCATAGTATCCAATATAGTCCTGATAGATCACTGTGGTAGGATTGAATTAGAGAAAACGGGTTGACATTATTCTGAATTCATTGATTGAATACAGATTCGGATAGTGGCGTTATATTTTTGCGAATATTTAATTAAACCTGAATCAGTGACTTCACTACGGCAGATAGCGCAAGCTATTGATTCCACGGTGGTTTAAAAATGCACGTTTAACCTACGGGTGAAGCTAAGATTTTTTAAAATCCACTGTGAAACCAATATCTTGCACTCTCTTATCCGCATTGAAGTCACGGATTCACAGGTTAAAGGAATGAAGACATGCATATAGAAGCAGGTGTGGTAGAAGGTGGCAAAATGTTACTAGGCTATGCAACGGGAACAGCTGTTTTAGCAACTGGAGCTAAATTAGCTTGGGAGCATATTAATGAAAGTGGCGCATTGTCGTTACTCCTGAAAACTATTATATCAACATGTTTGGTATTTATATTTTTTGAGGTGTTTCCACATTACCCTATTGGGGTAAGTGAGGTGCATCTTATCTTAGGAACGACCTTGTTAATGATTTTTGGTGTAGCACCAGCAATGCTGGGCTTAGCTTTTGGCTTACTTATACAAGGGGTAACAGTAGCTCAGTTTGATCTGCCACAGTATGGAATTAATGTGACGACATTACTTGCAAGTATGTTGGTTTTACATATGGCGACTAAAAAAATCATTCCAGAAAAAACAGCCTATAAAGACATCAGTTACACACAAATGCTTAAAATGTCAGTGGTTTGGGAAGGAGCCATTGTTAGCTGGGTTGCCTTTTGGGCGTTTTATGGGCAAGGGTTTGGCAGTGAGAATATCCAAAACGTATTAACATTTGGTGGTGCATACATGTTAGTGGTAATACTAGAGCCACTTATTGATCTTGCGATTCTTTCAACTATTAAAATGTACTACAAAAGCGATAGCTGTCACCTTTTACTCAACAAGCGTCTCACTAATTGTAATATTTAAATCTAATTCTATAACTTCGCTACTGTTGTAGTGGGGTTATAGTTATAGACACGCTGATTGGATTTCTATCTTACCAAAATACCTCAACATCATATTTAGAAAAAATATGATCTTTACTTAGCAAGACCAATGATTCATGTTGAGCTTGTGCAATCAACATTCGATCAAAAGGGTCTCTGTGATGCATGGGTAAGCTAACGGTTTGGATGATATGTGGTGTAGTTATCGCCAATACTTCAAAGCCATTTAATTCAACTTCATTTTCCATTTTCTCGACTGGAAATACCAAACGGTTTATTGCCACTTTTATGCTGATTTCCCATTGGCTAGCATGGCTGATAAAAATACGGTTATCACCATTTTCAATAATTTTTCTTACATCTTGACTTAGCTGTTCGGAATTATTTAACCACCAGAGAAAAGTGTGGGTATCTAATAGGTAGTTCATTACAACATTCCTAATGATTCGGCAATATCGTCAGGTAGTGGTGAATCAAAATCATCACTTAGTTTAATCTCACCCTGTAGGCTTCCCGCTGTACGTTTTTTTATTGTGTTGTGATAGGGGATTAGGCGAGCAACGGGCTTTCCATGTTTGGCGATGACAATTTCTTCACCCAGTGCTGTTTGCTCAATTAATCGTGATAGGTGTGTCTTTGCTTCATGTATATTGATTTGTTGCATCGTATGTCTATGCCTCTCATATTTAAACTAAACTTAGTCTAGTTTAAATATTGAGATGTTGTCAATTATTTGCTTTGATTTAAGCATTACTGCTAACCTCCCCACAATGAATCCCATCCCTCTAAGTCTCTACATCCATTTCCCTTGGTGCATACAAAAATGCCCG
>JALVRY010000110.1 GCA_027024625.1 Thiotrichaceae bacterium | reverse complement strand
TTCCTTAAGGAAGCTCTGATTAAGTCATGAGCTATTTTCCTAGGGGAGGGGAATCTATTAATTTCTCCTCTTAGGAGACCTAATTAAGTGCTTCTAACCCCAGTAGATTGCGATGCATTGAAAAATTATTCTATATATCGCCCAAAACAATTACCAATATATCTCTTATTGATAATCGTATGAGAATAGCTTTCATGCAGATAAACATTGGGAGACATTCTACCTGAATCATCAATGAAGCGAAAATTTACAGCAATAATAATTGATGATGTATTACCAGAAAACCTGTTGTTATTGAGTAATATGCTTAAATTGATAGGTAAAATGTGGAAACTAAGCTTATTTTTTATACGATATTTTGAAAAGTATCAAATATGGAAGGGAGAGGGGTGTAACTAACGACTTAGGAATGGATTTGAATGATGCTCTCATTCCTAAGTCAGAAAGCTTGCAAGCTATTAGCTAGATTTTAGTAGGAGTTTACTTTGTTGCTTCAGGTGAAGCTTGTTTTGTATCAGGAATCACTGGGCAGTGATCTTTTCCTTTCTCACCAGGAACGCCACCGGCTAATTTAAGGAATGAGCCAAAAGCTCCCATCACACTCATCGCTTCAGTTTTAGGTCCTTTAAATTTTAAGCGCCCAAACATCATTGCTTTCATTGGACCATATTTACCCTCACCCAATTCAGTCCAACGCTTGTCAGTTGCATTCATGATGTAGTCGTAGCTGGTATTTAGTTTTTTCCCATCAGGTGCTCCGCCATAGGTGCACATGGCTTTACCATCTTTGTCTTCTATTGTTAATTGCACTTTAGTTGCGTTACCACATTCTGTGCGATACATTTGGATAATTTTATAGCCGCGTTTATTGTTGTTGGCCGCCCATGTATCGCCACCTAACTCACCTGTTAATGTTGCATTTTTATTCCATGCAGCACAGGCAGCCTTTGCCCATGTAGGACTCATAAAATTGTCAGCGGATGCGGTAGTAGCCATAAACGCAATTGTTGTTCCTAGTAATATCTTTTTAAACATAATCGTCTCCTTGGTGTTTCTTTATTTATACCTGAATCCGTGACTTCAATGCGTATAAGAGAGCACAAGATATTGGTTTCACGGTGGATTTTAAAAAATCTTAGCTTCACCCCTAGGCTAAACGGGCATTTTTTAAACCGCTGTGTAATCAGTAGCTTGTGCTATCTGCCGTAGTGAAGTCACAGATTCAGGTTATACAAAGTCATTGTCTGCAGATCCTAATAATCTAATTAGGTTTTCTTCAGATAACGGACATAAAAAAACGGGGCAAGCCCCGTTTTTTTATTTGTTTAGAACTTTCTACTGTAACCTATACCAATAGCATCTTGATCCATTTTAATATCAGCTTCTCCTGATAAACCTAGCCCAGCTAATGAATTTACACCCTCTAGTGTGTTACTAAATGTATGTGTATAACTGGCAATGATGCTTGACTTATCATCTAGCTTCCATTCAGCACCTAAAGAAAGGTGGTCTTCAACAACAGCGGGAGAAATTATATTAAGCAAGGTGTTATTTTCAGGCACTGGGTTGTTACCATGGTTATATCCAGCCATTAATGCAACTTTTGGATTTAATTGATGTCTAACCCCCACTTTAATAACATCTTGGTCATTCCAGCCAAAACCTGGGCCATCAGTTCCACCAAAAGCGACGCCACCGGGGAAACCTGGTGTTGGTGTTTTGTTTCCGATAGATCCGACATCACTGTAGAAAATTCGTTGTACATCTGCTGAAACTGTTGTCTTAGATCCAGCTTTCCAGCTCATGCCTAATGTCAATGCAGCAGGAACATCCATCTGGCCTTGATCAGCAAACAAGCCCTTGTATTTATCAAATTTTCCCATTTTCGTCTTGAAACGATAAGATGCACCAACCATTACATCATCTGATGCCTTTGCTTGCCAACCAATACTTGCCCCAATACCCGTTGCAGAGTCATAACCATTACCAGATAGATTAGCTGGAGATGAGCTCAATGCACCAAATGCATCTAGACCGTATGCCTTAAATTTTTGGTAAACAAGGTTGGCAGAAATACCAACGCTTTGATTTTCAGTGATTTTTGCTGCAAAAGCGGGTGATATAAATAATTGTTGGAAATCTATACCGCCATTACCACATGAACGCCCCAATCCAGCTAAGCATAGAGGATCAAAAGGATTATCAGCAAAATTAGTATTCATGCCACCATTACCGTATACGGTAACACCAACAGCATATTTACCTACAGTTCTTTTATAACCACCTTCAGGGATAAGAAAAGCAGAGTCTTCGTCTCCAGTAAAATCACCATCTAGAAAACCAAAGGGAGTACCAGCAATTTTTGCAGATCTATTTGGCTTAAAAACCTCCAAGCCTACGTCCCAACCATCATCGATAAAAGCGCCTGCAGCAGGATTGGTTGCCATACTCATAGTATTGATCGGCGTACCTGCCGCAGCACCACCAATTGCTTTATGTGCCTGACCTAATCCAGTTGGTGCCATTCCATTTGTTGCAAATGCTGATTGAGAGACTACTGCCATTAAAATGGCTGTAGGTAGTACTGATTTTTTTATTAATTTATTCATAGTTTCCCCATAACTCCTAATATTGCGGGTTTCTAAAGCTCAATTCTCTGTTGGGCGATGATGTCAAACAAAAGCTTTGTTGTCAATATGCAACACTTATAAACCTTTGTTTTTAAAGGAAATTATATGGTAATATAGTAATATTATAATATAGTGATTGCATATGTTTATTGTAATATTATTTATGCCTTGTAGACTGCCAAAAATAAATTATTAGGGTCATATCATGTCTTATATGGAATTTACACTGCTTAATACGGATCAAACTGCCCGACGAGGTCGCCTAAAATTTCCTCGTGGTAAAATAGAGACACCCGCATTTATGCCTGTTGGGACTTATGGCACAGTAAAATCTATGACACCTGAAGAGCTACAGGGCATGGGTGCTGAAATAATCCTAGGAAATACATTTCACCTCTTCCTTCGCCCTGGCACAGAAATTATAAAAGAGCATGGTGATCTACATAATTTTATGCATTGGGATAAGCCTATTTTAACGGATTCGGGTGGTTTTCAGGTATTTTCACTTGCTGATATGCGTAAAATTACAGAAGAAGGTGTTAAGTTTAAATCCCCTATTGATGGTCGTCCGATTATGCTTAGCCCCGAAGTTTCTATGCGAATACAGCGTGACCTAGGTTCTGACATTGTGATGATCTTTGATGAGTGTACACCTTACCCTGCGACTCGTACTGAAGCTCGTGAGTCGATGGAATTATCTATTCGTTGGGCTGAGCGGAGTAAAAAGGCTCATGCTGATAACCCATCTGCACTTTTTGGGATTGTGCAGGGTGGTATGTATGACGATTTACGCAAAGTATCTGCTGAAGCACTAATGGATATTGGTTTTGATGGCTATGCAATTGGTGGATTATCTGTTGGGGAACCCAAAGATGAACGGGATCATGTACTGGAGACAACAACGCCATTGTTACCTAATGATCAACCACGTTATTTAATGGGGGTTGGTAAGCCTGAGGATATCGTTGAATCCGTTAAGCGTGGAATTGATATGTTTGATTGTGTGATTCCAACACGTAATGCGCGTAATGGTTATTTATTTACTCGCAATGGTACATTGAAGATTCGAAATGCTAAGCATCAACATGATACTAATCCTATTGATGATCAATGTGGCTGCTATACTTGCCAAAACTATTCACGTTCTTACCTACGACATCTGGATAAATGCCAAGAAATATTAGGTGCAAGATTAAATACCATTCACAACCTGTATTATTATCAAGAACTAATGCGAGATATTCGCCAATCGATTGAGAGTAATCGCTTTGATGATTTTGTAGCAGAATTTTACGAAGCCTATGGGATTAATAAGCGATTATAAGATTCAGCTATAGAGCATTTTTATTAACTCAATGATGTATTGAAAATTAATCCCAGAGTTGACAGAGAAGCTTTATAAACAACAGACAATATAACAATGAATATAACCGACATCCTTGCCATTCTGATCTCTTTAGCAGCTTTATTTAGCTATATCAATTACCGTTTTATAAAATTGCCATCTAGTATTGGATTACTGTTGATTGCCTTACTAATGTCTTTAGTCATTATTGGTCTAGGTAAACTAGGTTTGGGGATTGAAAATGATGTTCGTCAATTATTAGAGCAAATTGATTTCAACCAAACACTGATGCAAGGCATGTTAAGTGCCCTACTTTTTGCGGGTGCATTACATGTGCATCTGGATGAGCTAGCTGAACAAAAGTGGGTCGTTGCAACACTGGCAAGTGTCGGTGTTATTGCATCGACCTTTATAATTGGATATGCATCCTATGGTGTATTTAGTATTTTAAATTTAGATATTCCGCTGATCTACTGTCTTCTATTTGGAGCCTTAATTTCTCCAACTGATCCCATTGCTGTTATTGGTATACTAAAAACTGTGGGAGCACCTAAATCGCTAGAAACTAAAATTGCAGGTGAGTCTTTATTTAATGACGGGGTTGCCGTTGTTGTTTTCCTTGCATTGTTAGGTATTGCAGGTGTTGGGCATCATGGGCATGAAGAAGTTACGGCTACTTCCGTTGCAATGCTCTTTTTGCAAGAAGCAATAGGTGGTGCTGTATTTGGTTTTGTACTTGGATATATTGTTTACAGTATGTTGGCAAGTATTGACAGCTACCAAGTAGAAGTACTATTAACCTTAGCTCTTGTTTTAGGTGGCTACTCACTTGCTTCAGCTATTCATGTATCGGGACCGATTGCGATAGTCATTGCCGGTTTGTTGATTGGCAATACGGGGCGTCAATTTGCCATGTCAGAAAAAACCCGTTTACACCTAGATAATTTTTGGGAACTGATTGATGAAATTCTCAACGCCATTTTATTTGTATTGATAGGTTTGGAGGTCTTGGTACTCACTCTGGATATTCAATACCTGTGGGCAGGTTTAATTATGATTCCTATTACATTATTAGCTCGTTTTACATCTGTTGGCATTCCCGTTGCAATAATGAAAATCAGAAAAACATTCCCACCAAGAGTCATACGAATATTAACATGGGGAGGACTACGAGGAGGGATATCCATAGCTCTTGTCCTAAGCCTTCCGGAAAACGAAATCCGTGAAACACTGTTGGTCGTAACTTATATCGTCGTCGTCTTTTCTATTTTAGTGCAAGGGCTGACGGTTGGGAGATTAGTTGAAAATGCTTAAAAAATAAGCATAACATATTGATTTGTAACATGTTGTAAGAAAAATTGTGCCGTATATTTCTTTAGTTGAACTAGAATTGATAACAGGGAGCTATTGTTAGATTAGATCTACTTCTTCCTTTTGCCAGATTTATTAGTTTAACTTCGATAGGATATTACAAAATGAATACTATTATCAATATTATAGCCATCACTCTTTGCACAAGTCTGTTCACAGCATGTACTACAGGAGCAAGGCCTGGTAGCTCCTATGGGAAAGTAGCACCACAGCTTGTGATGCAAAAGAAAACTGAAAAAAATGATCAAACCTCTCCTGCAACAATAAATGGTAAAATTCTGGGAAGAACTGGATGGGATCACCCTGAATATTTTGGCCCAGTCCCAAGCGATAAGGTGGCTGAGTCTAAAAGAATATGCCGTTTAATTAATGCCAATAGAGCAATAGGTTATCACCCTAGAGCCAAGGATTTACGTGGAAATGTAATAAAAGGTGGTGGTTATTACTGTGTTCGATAGATTTTTAAATCTATTGAACACAAGCATAAATTAAATGCATTAGCTCTAAAGAAAAGCTCATTGGGTAAAACTTTTGTGTTTACAAGTCAGGCTGGGATTTTCATAATCCTAACCTGACTTATTTTATGTAGTTTGCATTGCTTTGAGCAAATATCACCTAGATTATAAATTATTGTACAAACAACTAGACTCCTGCCTTGGTTCAGAACGCTTTCGCTTGCGTAGAAATATCCAGCAATTAAAAAGAAAGCCTTCTGAAAAGGCATTGGTGAGCTTACAAAAAAAATTAGCCAGTTCCATTGATAGGCGTAAACAGCGGCTACAAAATTTACCTAAGCCTAATTACCCCAATCTCCCTGTTTCTGAGCGTCGTGAAGAAATTAAGCAAGCAATTCAAGATAATCAAGTTGTGATTATTTGCGGAGAAACAGGTTCAGGAAAAACGACGCAATTACCTAAGATGTGCTTAGAGCTTGGTCGTGGTGTCGATGGTTTAATTGGGCATACACAGCCGCGTCGTTTGGCGGCTCGAAGTGTGGCAAGTCGAATTGCAGAAGAGTTAAATTCTGAGCTGGGGCAAATTGTAGGCTACAAAGTTCGTTTTCATGATCAAGTCAGTGACAATTCTTACATTAAATTAATGACAGATGGCATTCTGCTAGCTGAAATTCAAAATGATCGCTTTTTAAATCAATATGACACCATCATTATTGA
>JALVRY010000109.1 GCA_027024625.1 Thiotrichaceae bacterium | reverse complement strand
AACATAAACAAGCAGAACAGGAGCTTGCTAAGTTATTAGCAGAGATAGATTCGCTAGTTATGGGGATACCCAATATATTGCATGATTCAGTGCCAGAAGGCTTGAGTGAAAATGACAATGTAGAAATCAGCAAATGGGGTGAGCCAACATCATTTGATTTTGAACCAAAAGATCATGTTGATCTTGGTTTACCTAATGGTTGGATGGACTTTGAGGCAGCCAGTAAATTAACAGGCTCTCGTTTTGTGGTGATGCGTGCAGAAATGGCAAGAATGCATCGTGCTTTAATTCAATTTATGCTCGATACGCATACACAAGAACATGGCTACAGTGAAGTTTATGTGCCATATATGGTCAATCAAGATAGCCTACGCGGCACAGGACAACTTCCAAAGTTTGAAGAGGATTTATTTAAGCTCAACGGTGAGCAGGAGTATTACTTGATTCCTACTGCTGAAGTCCCAGTGACGAATCTAGTTCGCGGTGAAATTTTGGATGACAAAGATTTACCTATTAAATATACCTGCCATACACCGTGTTTTCGCTCAGAGGCAGGTTCATACGGAAAAGATACCCGAGGCTTGATTCGTCAACACCAATTTGAAAAAGTAGAAATGGTGCAAATTGTAAAACCTGAAGATTCAGAAGCAACATTAGAAGCTTTAACCGGTCACGCCGAAACAATCTTACAAAAACTCGAACTACCATACCGTAAAATTATACTTTGCGGTGGCGATACTGGTTTTTCATCGACCAAAACATATGATTTAGAGGTTTGGTTGCCTGCTCAGAATACCTATCGTGAAATTTCATCTTGCTCAAGCTTTGCTGATTTCCAGGCTCGACGCATGAAAGCTCGTTATCGTAATCCAGAGACAAAAAAGACAGAATTTGTTCATACCATAAACGGTTCTGGTTTAGCGGTAGGACGTACATTAGTCGCCATTCTTGAGAACTATCAACAAGCCGACGGCTCAATTCGTGTGCCTACTGTCTTACAAGCTTATATGGGTGGTTTGGAATTATTGACGGTTTAAGAATATGTTTTTTACATAAATAATTGCATCCTTCGACTTCGATCAGGGAGCAGCTCTCTGGCCGGAGTCGAAGGGTAAAGAATCATCTCTATGGTAGGGTCAGTGGAGACAACGTATCGCCTTGTCTCTCTATGCACTACACACAAAAATAGAAACTTGTTGGAGTACTAATGCTGCAACATTTCTTTTGCTAAATCTAAAGTAGCATCTGTAATTTCAACACCACCGATCATCCGAGCGATTTCTTCTATGCGTTGTTCAGGGCTTAATTCGATTAAACCCGTTGCTGTATTATTCTTCCCTTTAATTTTTGTTACTTTGTAATGATTATGTGCTTGAGCTGCGACTTGCGGCAGGTGGGTGACACACAATACTTGGCGACCTTCACCTAATGTTCTCAATTGTTTTCCGACGACTTCTGCCGTGCCACCGCCAATACCTGTATCGACTTCATCAAAAATAAGGGCGGGTAGTGTGACTTTTTGTGCAGCAATCATTTGGATAGCCAAGCTAATACGTGATAGCTCGCCACCTGATGCAACTTTAACTAAGGGTTTTAAAGGTTGCCCAGGGTTTGCTGAAACGTGGAATTCCACTTGTTCTCTACCGCTAGCGGTAAACTTATCCTGTGGGAGTAGGACAATCTCAAATTTACCACCTTGCATACCAAGCTCTTGCATGGCTTTACTTACGCCCTTGGATAATTGCTTGGCGGCTTTTTCACGGCTAGCAGTAAGTTTATTTGCTTGTTGGATATAGTCTACTTCTGCTGCTTTCAATTTTTCTTGCAAAGCCTCTATATTATAATCATCACTATCTAATGTGGATAATTCGGTCTGTAGTTGCTCTAATTTATCGACAAGATTTTCGGGTTCGACGCGGTATTTTCTTGCCATTGATTGAATAGCAGCAACTCGATTTTCAGCCCATTGTAAACGCGAGGGGTCTAACTCAATACCATCCAAATACTGGCGACAAAAATCAGCGGCTTCTTGTACCTGAATTTGGGCATTTAGCAGTAAATCTTTGGGAGTATTTAGTTC
>JALVRY010000108.1 GCA_027024625.1 Thiotrichaceae bacterium | reverse complement strand
CTTACTTGCTTTTGCGAGGATATATGCACCGAAAGCACCTAATAAACCCATAACAGGAGCAATAACGCTGAGAGGGTAGTTGCTATAATTGCTTAACCAAGCACCAGCAACCACTGCGACTTCTTTACGTGTTGGGTTTGGCTGTGCATTGCCGTCAATAACACTTGTAATTTGCAAGCCGTCAATCCCCATCCACAGCCAGATACCTTCAAGTCCAAATAAGACAAGCACTACTAACGAAATCGTCTTTAGAAAAGCTCTAGCTCGCTGGTGAACTGCTGCATTTGGGTCTGTTCTTACCATTAAGTAGGCAGCTCCGTGCATAGTTAGCATTGCCACACCGAGTAGACCTGCTACTAAGGCAAAAGGTTGTAATAAACCAAAGAGACCACCTTCGTAATAAACACGTAGGTATTCGTCATAACGCATCGGTACACCGAGGAATAGGTTGCCAATAGCTACACCAAAGATAAGCGGAGGTACGATGCCCGCATAGCATAATGCCCAATCCCATGAATTTCTCCAGCGTTTGTCATCCAGTTTAGAACGATAGTCAAAACCAACAGGGCGGAAAAATAAGGCAAATAGTACGATCAGCATCGCAAAATAAAAGCCAGAAAAGGCAGCACCATAAACCATTGGCCATGCAGCAAATAAAGCACCAGCGGCAAGAATGAGCCATACCTGATTGCCATCCCAGTGGGGGGCAATTGTATTGATCATAATGCGGCGTTCGCTATCTGTTTTACCAATAAAGGGCAGTAAGGCGGCGATACCAAAGTCAAAACCATCGGTTAAAGCGAAGCCAATCCAAAGTACAACAATTAAAGCCCACCAAACGAGTTTTAGGGATTCATAATCTAATAACATTTTCTATTCCTCCCTAAGCGTGTTGCTTTTCAAAGTGATAACGACCCGTATGTAAACTACTAGGTCCTAATTTGACAAACTTAATCATCAAGAACATTTCGATGATCAGTAATACGGTGTAGAAAACAACAAAGCCTATTAAACTGCCCATAACATCGCCAAAACTTAGTGAAGATACACCCATTGCTGTGGGTAGTATTTCTCCAATTGCCCATGGTTGTCGTCCCATTTCTGCAACAATCCAGCCAGATTCAATTGCGATCCAAGGGAACGGTAGGCTAACTATCGCCATGAGCAAGACATATTTATTGGTGAAAGCTGTGCGTTTTGCTGTGGTGTAGAAGGCAATAGCAAAGACTAAGAGCATCCAAAAACCAGAGAAGACCATTGCTCGGAAGGCAAAGAATAGCGGTGCAACTTGCGGAATACTATTTTTTGCTGCTGTTTCGATTTGCTCATCGGTTGCATCAATTACGTTCGGAGCATAGCGTTTGAGTAGCAAACCGTAGCCTAAGTCCTTACGCAGTTCTAAGAATTTTGTCTGCTCTTCTTCTGTTGCTTCTTTTTTGCGAATTTTCTCAAATAAGCCATAAGCGATCATACCTTGACGGATTCGGGCTTTATTTTCTTCAATTAAGTCAATAAGTCCCGTTACTTCTTCGGTGAGTGATCGTGTTGCAATGATTCCCATCACATATGGTATTTTAATTGCGTAGTGGGTTTCTTGAGCTTCTTGATCTGGAATGCCAAATAATGTGAAAGAGGCAGGGGCTTCTTCTGTATGCCACTCTGCTTCAACGGCTGCAAGTTTGTATTTTTGTACTTCACCCGCTTTGTAGCCACTTTCATCGCCCAGCAGGATAACAGACAAAATAGATGCCATGCCGAAGCCTGCCGCAACCGCAAATGAGCGTTTAGCAAAGCCGACATCTCGCTTTTTCCAAAGGTAGAAAGCGCTGATACTGAGTACAAACATTGAGCCAGCAACATAACCACCGGCAACGGTGTGAATAAACTTCACTTGTGCAACGGGATTAAGGACAACCTCGGCAAAGCTGGTCATTTCCATCCGCATGGTTTCTATATTAAATTCTGTGCCAACAGGGTTTTGCATCCAACCATTTGCGATGAGTATCCAAAGGGCAGATAAGCTGGTGCCGATTGCCATCATCCATGTTACAACTAGGTGTTGTACGCGGGTTAGGCGATCCCATCCAAAGAAGAATAAACCAACGAACGTTGATTCTAAGAAGAAGGCCATCATGCCTTCGATGGCGAGTGGAGCACCAAAAATATCGCCAACATAATGGGAGTAATATGCCCAATTTGTGCCGAATTGGAATTCCATTGTCAGGCCAGTCGTGACACCTAGAGCAAAGTTAATACCAAATAACTTTCCCCAAAATTTCACCATGTCTTTATAGATCTGCTTACCCGTCATTACGTAAACAGATTCCATAATGCCAAGTATAAACGTCATACCTAGCGTTAGTGGAACGAACAAAAAATGATATAACGCGGTCACTGCAAATTGCAGCCGCGATATATCGACGACATCATCTGGTATCATAGTATCCTCCTCAAGACCTAAAGAACCGAAACGTTCGTTAATAAAAATGAACAAAAAATGTTTGTAGCTTGCTTTAAAATTAGGTGAAGCTAATTTAGCTTTTACCCTAATAAATGCTGTTCTATTGTTTTTTCTGGATGTTTAATTGGCTGATCAAACCAAATTTTATATATGATCAAAATTAGCACTAGCTTGATAATCAATACAATAATTAGTTCTTTCGTTAGTGGTATTTGCCACCAATGCTTTTTATTTGTAGTGCTCATGTTAGTTCTGTCGCCTATTCAGCAGGCGATCCAACATAGCACGCATTGATCAAGATAAAAATATCAAATGTTAAAAACTAAAATCAATATGGCAATATGATCAAGAATGATTGAGTTTTTCCTTCTTAGTACTGATAGAATTAAGTGGCTGTGTGAATATAAATCAGTAAAGCGTATTTATAATATTTATTAAGAATCATGACTATGACTAACAAACTTGAACTTGGTGTCAATATTGACCACATCGCTAATATTCGACAGGCTCGTTTTACACCTTATCCTGATATTTTGGATGCGATTACGATTATTGAAGAAGCAGGGGCAGATGCGATTACTTTGCACTTGCGTGAAGATCGTCGTCATATTCAAGATGCGGATGTTTATGCAGTGCGTAAGCATTTAAAAACTCGAATGAATTTGGAAATGGCGGCAACGGATGAAATGGTTGCTATTGCTAAAGATGTAATGCCAGAGGATGTATGTGTTGTTCCTGAAAAGCGTGAAGAGCTTACGACTGAGGGAGGGCTGGATATTATTGCTCAGTTTGATCGAGTTCAACGTGTAACGCAGTCATTGAATGATGTAGGTATTAATGTTTCGTTGTTTATTGAACCTGATATTGAGCAAATTAAACGTATCCCTGATATTGGAGCACCAAAGATTGAGTTACATACGGGGACTTATGCAAATACAACAGGTGCTGAGCGTGAAGTTGAGTTTCAACGTATTGTTGCAGCAACAGAGTTTGCGGATAGTCTAGGTATTCAAGTTAATGCAGGGCATGGATTGGATTATGATAATACGCATGAAGTGGCGATGATTCCTCAAATACGCGAGTTGAATATTGGTCATGCAATGATTGCTCGTGCAATTTTTGTAGGTATTGAGGCGGCGACTCGGGAGATGTTGGATATTATGCGCAAGGCTCGATAATCCATGAGTTTAATTGGTATTGGGACGGATATTATTCAAATTGATCGCATTCGAGCTAGCCTACAACGGCATGGACTTAATTTTGCAAAACGTATATTGCATCCTAGTGAGTTGATTGTTTTTATTGACCGAAATGAAGATGTTGCATATTTGGCAAAGCGTTTTGCTGCTAAAGAAGCATTAGCAAAAGCACTGGGGACAGGAATTGCTCAAGGTGTGTCATTTACAGATATTGAAACTCGGAATGATCAGCAGGGTAAGCCAGAATTATTTTTGCATGGTAAAACGGAAATTAAAGCAAAAGAGTTGGGAGTTCAGCAAAGTCATTTGAGTTTGTCGGATGAAAAAGAGTATGCAGTGGCTTATGTTGTTTTAACAAGCTCATAAGCATAAAAAAAGCGAGTTGTAAAACAACCCGCTTTTGATCTAATGACCTAAAAATAACAGATCGTTACTTTTGGATCGTTTTTATTGTGCTGGAGCTGGTGCGACAGGAGCAGCAGGCACTGGAGCCATTGGCATAGGTGCAGGCATCATTGGAGCTTGCTGGTAAGCACCATAAGGCATTGGTGGTTGAGGGTAACCGTAACCATTATTGCTGTTACCAAAAGGCATCATGCCACCGTAGTTGTAATCATCGTCATCATCCCAGCTATCCATGAACTCTTCCATCCAGTACATTGGTGTCCATTCTGGCCAGTCACTACCTTCTTCCCAGTATGGTCCATATGGACCCATTTTCCATTCTCCGTCATCGTCGCCACCAAAGAAGTCGAAGTTAGCACTTGCAGTTGTTGTTGCAGTGGCTAAAGCCAATGCGATAAGTAATTTTTTCATTGTGAATCTCCTAGCATATTTAAGTTATGTCGGTACAACTTGTCACCTGATGAGTCTTATTATACACAAATCAGGAGTATATTCAATTATTCTAATATACTAATTTAGATTGGTGAGTGCATTTTCTGTTGCATAAGCATTAACAGGGACATCCCACGGCTGAGTGTACAATGTTTTGCATTCTTGAAAAGCATAAGCGAAAGAAATAAGGTAAGGTTTTTTAGAGGCTTTGCATTTTAACTTAAAACTAAAGGTACGATCATAATAGCCTCCCCCCATGCCAAGCCGGTTGCCGTGTTTGTCAAAACCAAGTAGGGGCATAATAACTAAATCAAGTTTTGTTGCTTCTAATTGCACGGTTGACGGTGTAATTATTGGTTCGGGAATCCCGTAGATATTATCTTTAAATATGGTGCTTTTATTCCACTCAACAAATAATAAGTGCTTATTGCCAGAAGGGGAAAGTACAGGTAGATAGAATTTTTGCTCACTCTGGGCATGTAGTGATACTAGGCTTGTTGGATCTGCCTCTCCATTAACGGGGAGATAAATAGCGACTTTCTTAGACTGTTTAAAAACCTCTGACTGAGCAATATGTTTAGCTATCGACAAGGAAAGCTTTTTTCTTTGGTCTTGTGAAAGTTTATTGCGTTGGTTTTTTAGTTGCTTACGTAGTTTATCGATATCCACTGTTAAACTCATTTTTTGTTTATTCGTCAGGAAATTTTATCGGATTTCCTTAACTTGCCGCAGATTTTATTTAATCTTGGGAGTAGATGAGCTGGAAGCGTCCTATCGTGATGCTATCGTTATTTTCCAATTTATGTTGCTGAATTTCGTGAAAATTGACTTGGGTTGAGTTTGTGCTAGCCATATCTTCGATATAACATTCATCTGCTGTGCTAAGAAGTGTTGCATGGTGTTTGCTTACGGTTTTATCTCTAAGAACAATATCGCAAAACTTATCACGTCCAATGGTTGTGTGTTTCGCTGTAATTGGGACGCGTCTAACTAATTGGTTATTTTGATAAATAATTAGTTCTCTCTCCATTCTTTATGAAATCCCTCGGTTGCTTTTAGAAGAGTCTCGTTTGCTAAGCTGTTGTAAGTTATTTCTTTTTCGCACAGAGTATCTGATGGCGCGTAGCTTTTTGCTTTTACTTGCGTAGCGCTCTCTTGCTGTTTTGTTGTTGCTAGCATAAGCGGGTGGTAAATTTCGAATGGCATTGCTTATTTGTGCGGCATGGCGACGTGGCATAACGATCCGATTGGATTGTCTTGGTGAAGTAATACCACCCAAGAAGTAGGGGTTAAGTTCTGTCAGAGTATATTGAGGTAAACCTGCTTGTGATGCGAGTGCACGTAAGTTAACTGGCTTATTAACCCGAACTTGAATTATTTGAGGTGTATTTGGTACATATGGCAGACGGAATCCATAACGATTGGGATGTAACACAACATCTTTAAAGGCTAATAGCTTAGGTACATAGCGTTGTGTTTCTGGAGGGAGGTCAATATTCCAGAAGGTGGCACGTTGTCCCGGGTGACTACGTTTAAAGTTAGTGACAGAGCGAGACACTTTGCCACCGCCTGCATTATAAGCTGCGAAAGTGAGTAGCCAATCTCCGTGAAATTGCCTATTTAATTTTTGGAGGTAGTTGAGTGCGGCACTGGTTGCGGCAAATGGATCTAGGCGTGCATCAAATTTATTGCCACGGGGGAGGCCGTATTCTTTTCCCGTTGCTGGCATAAATTGCCAAAGTCCTGCTGCTCCTGAGCGGGAATAGGCTGTTGCTTTGAAGCCACTTTCAATGAAGGGTAGTAGAGCAACTTCTGCGGGCATTCCTCGTCTTTCGACCTGTGTTGTAATCATGTGCAGGTAGGGGGCGGAACGTTTTGCCATGAGCGATAAAATTTGTGATTTTCTTGTGTATTCGTTTGCAACACTTCTTACTTGCGGGTTATTCATGTGGTTGCCAAGACGAAACCCACGGAATATTCGATCCCATGTGTCATGTGAGTTTCTAGGGCGTACTTGTGCAGGTTGTACGAATACTTTTCTTGC
>JALVRY010000107.1 GCA_027024625.1 Thiotrichaceae bacterium | reverse complement strand
GCTAAATAATAATGCTGAAATTCAAGCTTATATATTTACTTGGAGTTAATTATGAAAATAGACTCATTGTTTAGAATAAAAGATATTCAAATGAACCAGCTAGATGATGAACTTAATGATCTTTTGGCTCATGCAGATGATACTGAGCAAGAAATTCGATTCAAATTTGATCAAATGGAAGAGTTAAGAACCCAGTTAGAATTGTATGATCCAAACTACAAGACAGAGATGGAGATAGAAATGAAAAAAGTATTTCCCGTGGTGGAATATCCTGAAGAAGAAATACCTTTCTGATTGAGAAATTATGTATAGCCCAAACTGTTCTCAATAATTTCAATAACCTCTATAAATAATTGCATATGTCCAGTCAGTAGCATGCCCATAGAAGCTAATAACTATTACATGGGTTTTAACAAGAAAAGCTGAATATACTTTTGCAAGCCGCTCTTTGTTATAATTTATTTCCACTCATGCGAACGCTATTACCTGAAGAACTTGCTCAGCAATTCAGTCATCACCATCCGTTGGCGTGTATATGCGATTAAACCAAAGTGGTAAAAACAGGGAAGCAACTTTATGCAAGGTATCAAGAAGTCATCGAAACATGTTGGCAGAAGTGCTGAGCGCACTAAGGGGCGTGAAACGACGTATAAAATGAGAATTCTACTACTACAAATCAATATGTTATGAATCGTTATTCCACATAAGTTGATATTTATGAACGCATATCATAGGATTTTCTGTCGTTTTTGACACATTAATGTGAGATTTCTGAGAGCCAACATCTCATGGAGATACGATAAATCCTCATCTAAAGAGTGACTTTTCTCCGCTTTGTTGAGGTTTGTATCACAAAATTAACATACTAAGTGCCATTCACTTAATTAGAAAAATATCTAACCTGATGTTGAGTTAGTACTCGTAGCAGGTTCTTCCGATGCGGGTACAGGAGCAGCAGATTCCTCTGCTTTTATAGGAGCATTTCTTTCTTTTTTCCATTCAGCTAAAACATGTGCGACCCCTGCTCCAAACCAAGTTCTTGATGACGACCCAGTATAAACATTAGCAGCTGATGTATAGCCATTATTTGAACCAGCAATTGCTAGGCTAGGGCCAATCAAAAGAGATGTGATTAATAATGTTTTTATCAAACTATTTTTCATAACTTCACCTGTTTTATTTGTAATAAAAAAATCGACCACTTGATAATTTCTAACCACTATAGGAGACAGGAGAAGAAGTTTTGTTATCAAATGATCGATATATATTAGAAAGTAGATTACCTATTACGGTCTGTATCATCTATTTTCCCATCATCATCAATATCCATATCATCGATACTTCCATCATCTTTGAAATTTCTCCATCCACTAATCATTGAACTAATAATAGATTGTCTCGACATAATATCTTCACGGACGGCTACATATATATGAATCATTGCAAAAATTATAATCCACCACATTCCAAAGTGATGCCACGTGTGCACATCCATACTTTGCCCCATTAAGGGAATGAGCCAGGATGAAAATAAGCTATGTGCCCAAGAACCTGCACCAGCACCCTCTCCATACAATGCAAAGCCAGTAAAGATCATAAAGATCATTCCCCAGACAAACATGAAGTGCATTGTTAACAATGCTAGTGGGTTATGACCAGTATATTTTCGTGGCTCTTTTGCCATAAACGAATACCATTTAATCTCATGCCAAACACCTCCCCAAAAACTTGGACTAAAAAATGGTGGGAAGAAAATCTCACGTGAATGTGAATTACCTACCAACATCCAGTAAATCCGACCAATAAAACCAACCAAAAGAATATATCCAGCAGCAAAATGGGTAAAACGAACGTACCCCATAAGGTAATGATCACTCGCCTCTCCTGACATTGTTGGCAACGGACTTCCAACAAAGTATCCCGATAGACCTAATGCTAGAATGGCAAATGCATTAATCCAATGCCACATCCTAATCGGAGCTTCATAAACATAAACGGAAGGTTCACTACGTGTAATGTGAGTATTTGTACTCATAACAACTTCCTCCTATTTTGGTTTATTTACCTTCGAACCTTTACGCTTCGATAC
>JALVRY010000106.1 GCA_027024625.1 Thiotrichaceae bacterium | reverse complement strand
GTTAATGTTAGTGCAACCACAACAGAAGACTTAGGTGCAGGAAACTACGGTGCAACCTCAGAATTCAGTAACACTCGTGACCCTTCAGACATTACTGACTTACGTCTAAGCAAACATCTTAAAAACAGCCAGAGCCAAACATTTAACGCTGGTGATGTCGTTACCTTTACGCTAGATATTACAAATGAAGGCACGCTACCCGCTACCAATATTGAACTGATCGATTATATACCCGGCGTTCTGACGCTTAGTGATCCTGATTGGACAGCAAGTGCAAATGGCAGTACAGCAACACTAAACACGCCTATACCAACACTCGCAGCCGGTGCATCAAGCTCGGTTGATATTAGTTTTACTGTCAATTCTGAGGTGATAACTCGCACAACACAAACTCGTTTTGGGGGAGAACCCGAAGCAGATGATGCTAGTTGTCAAAATGCCGCGGAAATTATGGCATTTGCAGGTGGCTTAGATATTGACTCAACACCTGACAATATCCCTAATAACGACCAAGCAGAAGATGATTACGATATCGCAAACATCAACGTAGCCAATATTTGTAGCGGACTTTACGACTACGGTGATGCTCCAGATAGTGCAGCATCAACAGCTAAAGGAAATTACCAAACACTATCTACAGACAACGGAGCACAGCATATCGTCAGTGAATGGCTCTATCTCGGTGATTGTGTTGATACAGATGACGGTGATTTGCAAAATACCACTGCTGATGCAGATGACAATACCGATACAAACAACCGCGTCATTGGCACATGCGCTATTGCAGGTGATGATGAAGATGGCATTGTTTCTATGCCAAACTTCTCAGACGATCAAGCCGCTGCCACACCTATCCTCGGGGTAAAAGTATTTAATACAACAGGTCATGATGTCACCCTATCCTGCTGGGCAGATTATAACGGTGATGGCATCTTTGATAATACGACTGAACGCGGTCAAAGTATTGTGTCTAGTAACGCCGCCGCTCAAACCATCAACCTTAGTTTGCCTAAAGTACCTACAACAGCGGGATTTGATACAGGTGGAGAAACTTATTTACGTTGCCGTATTGCCTCCACCAATGGAGCAGACGACCCAATTGGGCCCGCAGCCGATGGAGAGGTTGAAGATTACCTCATTAGCATCAATGCACACTGCACCCTGAATGCAAACACCACCGCCCAGTGTGATGATAATGCTACAAGTGATGAGACAGATGACACATGGTCATTTGACTCATTGATTAGTGCAAGTGGTGTCGGTGCAAGCACGACATGGTCACTCTCAGGCGATATTTCATCCAGTGGCAGCTACGGCACCAGTGAAACCGTTGCAGCAGGACTCATTACAGCCAACTCTAATTTAAGCCTTGTTTATTCAGATGATGGCGATCCTAGCTGCAAAGTTAGCCAACAATTAGCTGCTCCCGCATCCTGTTCTCGTGCTTGTAATTTAGAAGCAATTCCTCAATCACCAACTATTGATGATAAAGGCACACTATCAACAGCCGATGATGAACTGACTATCAGAGTCGATATCAATGGACTCAACCCTAGCACTGCACAGTGGAGAATTTCACGCAAAGTGGGCAGTAATTTTGTTGAAGAACTTGTTGGAACAGACAATCAGCTTGCAGCATTCAACGTAAATATTGCAGACATCTACGCAAATGATCCAACAGGAAAAGTTACGATCAAAATCGAGCAAATCGGTTTGAGTGATTGCGTAACAATTCGCGACCTTTATATACCCACACATTTTATTCATGTTCTAAAGCAGATGATAGGAACACCACCACCAAATAACTGGGAATTCACACTAACATCGAGTAATTGCCCTCTACCCAGTAATTTGGAAAATCCAGCAATTTCCCCTGCTTTTGGTGGTTTATCTTCTAGCTTAGCAGGCCTACAAGTATACACAAACACAATGGATGCTTGCTTGTATACACTCACCGAAAACACTCAAGCAGGTTATGTGTTAGACACCGCAAGCTCAGATGTTTTGACAGACTTCACCATAACAGGTGATGCAATTACGAATAAAACGGTTGTTAATCGACAAAGTGGTTCTATCACAGTTAGGAATGCAAGCGTACTAGAAGGCGATAGTGGTACAACACCGCTTAACTTTATTGTGGAATACAGTGACACCACACCTCGAAGATTTAGTGCAAGATCAGATGATAGTTGCCGAACAAAGAATATTAATGAAAACTTTCACTCAGATGTGACGCAAACATGGTCGGCAGTTAATATTGGTTCCCGAGATTGTTCTTGGAGTGTGTCTGATCATAAATTAACAGAACGTACCGACTCTGTTTTGGGACGATGTGAAGGATTCATCAATCATCCCGTTGATGCAGCAAAATATTACACCGACACTAATACCTATGAAATTAAAGTCAAAGTAGATAGTAATTATGACAACAGCATTCATAACTTCTTTAAAGATAATAATGGTGTGGGTATCGTTTTTGCTTACCAAGATCAAGATAATTATTACTTGGCTCGCTGGTTAGATTTTGGAAACTCATATTCCAGTAACCCACTCTATCACTACCGTTATCTACAGCTCATTCGTAAAGAAAACGGTAATGAATCACTAATGGGTGAAAAGTACCTCGACTTACCTGAAAAATTTGATATGAAAATCAAGGTAAATGCTGAAGGCACTAAATTATTTATTGATCATAATGAAGAACTTAGTATTTCAGCACGCCCAACACTATTCGCATTTGGGCTTTATACTAACGATAATGATGATGGTATTTTCTACGATAACCTAAAAGTAAAAACCAAATGTGCAGGCAGTGACACTACAGACGAAGAAGACACCGACGAGGAAACGAGCGATACCGATATTTCTGCCACATACACTATCACCGCAGGAACAGCCACAGAAGGTGTGGACTTTGAGCCTGTTGCTACTGGTACATTAATCATTCCAGAAGGTGAATCTTCTACAACTGTCACCGTACCCGTTATTGGTGACACCCTAGTAGAAGAAGACGAAACCTTTACTATCCATCTATCCGATAGCATAAATGGAAGAATTATCGAAGCCGATGCTGTTGGAACAATAATTGATGACGATGATCTAGCAATTCCTAGCCTATCCATTGCCAATACATCAAGCTTAGAAGGAAATATTGGTGATAATAATACACTAGATTTTACCGTCACGCTAAGTAGTGCAGCTCCGGCAGGTGGCGTCAGTTTTGATTATGCAACCAGCGATGGAACAGCGACAACAGCTAATAATGACTATCAGGGCAACAATGCAGGCACACTAACGATCCCAGCAGGCAGCACAACAGGCACTATTAGCATCAATATTATCGGTGATACTGATGTAGAAAATAATGAAACCCTTAGCTTAACACTGACAAACCTCAGCAATGCAAATGCTGCCGATACTCAAGCAACAGGAACAATCATCAATGATGATAATGTAGTAACTCCTAGTCTATCCATTTCCAATACATCAAGCCTAGAAGGAAATATTGGTGATAACAATACGCTAGACTTTACTGTCATACTAAGCAGTGCAGCTCCCGCCGGTGGTGTCAGTTTTGATTATGCAACCAGCGATGGTACTGCCACGACAGCAAATAATGATTACCAAGGCAATAATGCAGGTACTCTGACGATCCCTGCTGGTAGTACAACAGGCACAATTAGTATCAGTATTATTGGCGATACCGATGTGGAAAATGACGAAACCCTTAGCTTAACACTAACAAATCTTAGTAATGCAACAGCTGTAAATACTGAAGCAACAGGTATTATCATTAATGATGATGGAGAGGTTGTGTCTAACTGTGCACAAGTTATTTTAGTCGATCAAAGCAGCCTATTCCCTCAAAATCAGGCACATTGCGTCACTGTACCTCGCACCACAGCAACGACGTTGATATCAATCAACGATACGAGTGCGACAGAAGGTAATAGTGATGGGGAAAATTCACTTACCTTTACCGTCTCTCTAAATAATCCTGCTCCTGCCTCTGGCGTTAGTGTTAATTATACAACGGCAAATGACACTGCTTTGCTCGGCAGTGATTACCGATCTACTGGCATTGTTATCTTCAACGCAGGTGAAACAACCAAAACAATTATTATCCCCATTATTGGTGATACTACACCAGAACCTGATGAAAGAATGTTTGTTAATCTATCTAATCCAGTTGGAGCAAGTATTAGTGACGATCAAGCTATTGGAACCATTCTTGATGATGATTCTGCGAGTAATTTAAGCCCCGTTGCAGAATACCGCTTTGATGAATGTTCATGGAATGGAACAACCGACGAAGTGAAAAACCAAATAGGTTCAATTCATGGAACAGCTAAAAATAATGCGAATACAGCATCCGGAAAAATAAATAATGCGGGCTATTTTGATGCGACAAATTCAAATAGTTATATTGATTTTGGTGATCATTTTGACCCACAGAATACAGATCAATGGAGTGTATCTGTCTGGTTTAATGCATCTAATACAGACAATGAGAGAATCATCTATAACAAAGAAAATCTTTATGAAATTGCCGTTCAAGACGGCTACCTTAGATATGCTTTTCAACCACATTGGCACTGGGATGGCGATACTTCATTCCCCGTTTCTAGCAATACGTGGTATCACGTAACATTGACTTACGATGGAGCTAAGCAAAAGCTATATAAAGATGGTGTACTGGTTTACCAACGTAATCAAACCGGCAATATTGGTGAAAACTCAGATAAGTTTATTGTAGGGGCAAGGAATGGAGCAGCACCTTATAATTTCTTCGATGGTAAAATAGATGAGCTTAAAATCTTCAATAAAGCTTTATCAGAAGATGAAGTCTCGACTATTTATAATAATGAAAATGCAGGCTTAAATTACGATGGCACTAGCCGAACAGCACCATCATGCAGCACTCCACCGAATATCAGTATTGCTGATAACAGTATTTCTGAAGGTGATAGCGGCGTTAAAAATCTTGACTTTACAGTAACATTGGATGCACCTGCACCAGCAACGGGTACTCAGGTTAATTACATTACAGCTAATACAACAGCTACAATTGCTGATAGTGATTATCAAGCAACATCAGGGACTTTAAACATCCCTGCGGGTGCAACAACGGGAACGATAAGTGTCGTTATCAATGGTGATACCAAAATTGAGCCAGATGAAACATTCCAGCTCAATTTATCAACCCCTGTTAATGGCGTAATCACCGATAATCAAGCAATCGGTACTATTCTCAATGATGATACAGGTGAGTGTGGCTTGCTCTCTGATGCAGACCTTGTTGGCTACTGGCCACTCAATGAAGGCACTGGCAATGGTACTAGCAATGATTACACCAGCCATGCAAACAACCTATCTTTGTTCAATATGGATAGCAATAACGCTTGGATTTCAGGAAAGTTTGACAATGCTCTATCCTTTGATGGTGTTAACGACACAATAAGAAATACAACGATTACGAACGACCTGAAACCAACATCATTAACAATTAGCAGTTGGTTCAAAGTCAACCAATCTGGTTGGTTATGGCTAGCAGCTCAAGCGGATAACTACGGACTACATCTTAATGACGATAGTAGTCTCGGATTCTATATACACACAGCTTCTAACTGGTCAGATATAACCGCTACTGGTCTAAACCTAAATGATGGACAATGGCATCATGCTGTGGGTACTTTTGATGGCAGTGTGATGAAGGTTTATGTCGATGGTTCACTGGCAGCTAGCCAAAATGAAACTCGAGCAATTAGCTATACCACGGGCAATGGATTTACTATTGGCTCAATGCAAAATGATCGAATCTTTAATGGAGGAATTGATGATGTACGTGTTTACCAACGTGCATTAACAAGTGCTGAAATATCTGAACTTTATGGTCACACACCTAGCTGTGCAATTAGTCAAGCTGATATTAGTATTGCCGATAACTCGACAGTGGAAGGTAACAGTGGCACAAAGAATCTCAGCTTTACCGTAAGCTTGAGTAAAGCCGCACCTTCCGGTGGTGTTAGTATCGACTATGCAACAAGCAATGGCTCTGCCACAATCTCAAATAATGATTACAATGCTACATCAGGCACATTAACCATTGCCGAAGGTGATAGCAGTGGCACAATAAATGTAGTGATTAATGGTGATACCGATATAGAGTCAGATGAAACCTTCTTGCTCACATTATCGAATCCTAACAATGGAGCGATTATTGATAATCAAGCAACAGGGACAATCATCAATGATGACAGCAATGACGGCTCTGCCCTTCCCTCAATAACAATTGAAGATAAGGCTATCCTTGAAGGACAATCAGGCACAAAGAGCCTCGATTTTACCGTCACACTCAGTAAAGTCGCTCCAGCAGGTGGCGTAAGTGTGGGCTATGCAACTACTGATGATCTAGCAACAACAGTCGATAATGATTATATAAGCAAAAGCAATACGCTTAATATTCCAGCGGGAGCAACCTCTGCCATTATCAGCATTACAATTAATGGGGATACCAATATTGAGCCAGATGAAACCTTCTTGCTAAATCTGTCTAATCCAAGCAATGCCAATATTGCAGATAATCAGGCAATTGGCACAATTATTAATGATGATTTTGCCAGCGATTGTAATGCAGGATTGGGCGACTTCGGTGGTACAGTCTTTAATGACTACAATAAAAACGGCATACAAGATGCAATTGATATTAGTGTTGCTAATATCACAGTCACGGCTTATGACGATAATAACACCGCAGTAGCCACAGCACTCAGTAATGAAAACGGCAGTTACAGACTTACTGGTTTAACCAATGGTGAAAGCTATCGCTTAGAATTTACTGGCTTGCCTGATGGTATGGAGTCAACCTCTCATGGTCCTGATTCTGCATCAACTGTTCGTTTTATAACAGCAGGTGCAGACTGTAGCGTCAACCTTGGTATCCATACACCAGAACAGTATTGCCAAGCTGTTCCAGACCTAGTGACAACACGTCAGGTTAATGGTGATAGCCAAGCAGGTGGTTCAGCTGGTGCACTAGAAACATTAGTACGCTTCCCCTACTCGGCAAAAAATCAAGATAGTACCGTTGAAAATATTTACCTTGGCACAAATGCTCAAATGGGTGCCGTATGGGGAATGGCATTCCAACGTAAAACACATACCGTGTTTACCTCTGCCTTCTTAAAACGTCATGTTGGTTTTGGCCCATTAGGAACAGGTGGAATTTATACCGCGAATGCCGCTGCTAGTAATACAAGCCCTTGGGTAGATGTCCGTACTATTGGTATCCCGACAGGTGATGATACCCGTGATGGCAGTGCTGCTAATTCACTCTCGGCAGACTCTGATCAACCTAACTATGATGCAGCCACCTTTACCGAGGTTGGTAAACGCTCACTTGGTGATATTGATTTTGATGAAAGCAACGATACGCTTTGGCTGATCAATGCCTATGATCGCAGCCTTTATGCGATACATAATGTTGATCCATCACGCACACCTGTTGCTAGCGATGTCAGTGGGGGTTACTTAGTTGAGCACGCAGGTATCATGTGTAACAAAGGTTTATTACGACCTTGGGCTGTTAGTGTACATAATGGAAAGGTTTATGTAGGAGCAGTTTGTTCAGGAGAAAATAGCTCATCAGCCAACAAAAATGACCTTGTTGCCCACATTTTGAGCTTTGATCCGACAACAGAATTATTTACGCCAGTATTTAATTTCCCATTAAATTATTTCCGTCATTTCACCACTTGGGATGCAAGTGACGGTGATTACTGGTACACATGGCATTATTCGGATCACCATAAACAGAAGTGGGCATTAGGTGGTGGTAACCCCTCACCTATCTTGTCAGATATTGAGTTTGATTTAGATGGCTCAATGATCCTTGCCTTTATGGATAGAACCTCCTTAATGACTGGACCTGCAAACTATTTGCCTGATTCAACAGCTAGTGATAATAGATTATTAAATGATGACACTATTGCCTACGGTGATATTATTCGCATCTGCCACACTGATTCTGGCTATGTTTTAGAGGGTAATACAGAATGTCCTAGTAATCCTCGCCCTGCTGGAGAACCTAACTATAATAATCTAGGCATTAATGGTGGTGAATACTACTCAGGTGATTTTGGACCTGATGCTGATGATGGCTTTACCGAAATGGTTAATGGCGGTTTATCATTATTTCCAGGCACTAACGAGGTTCTAGTGACAGGTACAGATGCTCATGACTTCTACACCAGCGGTGTCGTTTGGTTAAACAACAGCAATGGTAGCCACTCAGGTGGTTATGATGTTGTTCAACAGGCAGGTGATAATGACCCAACCTTCTTCAATAAAGCGGGTGGTGTTGGCGATATTGAATTGCTATGTGATGAAGCACCAATGGAAATTGGTAACTACGTTTGGAATGATGCCGATAGTGACGGTATTCAGGATGCCAACGAGTCTGGAATTAGCGGTGTTACTGTTCGCTTAATCTGTGGTATCGATTCAGCAACTACCATAACCAGCTCAACAGGACAGTATTACTTCAGTAATGCCGCAGGTGGCAATGCCAACTTTATGAATGCTGGAGAAAGCTGCCTATTACGCATTGATAGCACACAGGCAACATTATCTGGAGCAAACTTAACAACCCAAAATGTCGAGGGCGATAGCAGTAACAATAATAAAACGGATATTCATGATTCCGATGCCAGCATGAATGGCAATAATGCTGAAATCAACTTCACAATCGGCAGTGCGGGTAGAAATAATCACTCACTAGACTTTGGTTTTACCAATGCACCAGTATCAAGCTGTACCGCAAGCTCCATCTACGAACCATTCAATACAAGTCTTGATAACTGGACTGTACAGAAATTCAACGCCAGTAGTTGTGATTGGTCTACAGAAAACAACCGAATGAAGGAAATTTCAGGAGCATGTCTAGGATTCCTTAGTTATGAAAATACTAACAATCCACATGATGCCAATGCTAATGAATATACGCTTACCGTTGATGTTGATGCTAATTTATCCTCTAATAGTAATAACGGTGTTGGTTTTGTCTTCGGCTATATTGATACCAATAATTATTACCTTGTTCGCTGGAATGACTTTAGCTCAAACTATAGCGGCAACTCTCGATACCGTTATTTACAGCTGATTCATAAACAAGCAGGAACAGAAACAACGCTGGATGAGATATTTATTGATCTACCTAACGAATTTACCTTAAAAGTTACAGTTAATACTTCTGGTATTGCAGTCTACACCAATGACCAGCTAAAACTAACAAGTACAGATACCCCTGTTCTTAACAAATTTGGCTTATACACCAACGACAATGACAGCGGTATTTTCTACGATAACCTCTATGTTAGCACCTGTGGAACGCCTGCTAATGCATCAATAGCAGACAACAGCACAATTGAAGGCAATTCAGGTACACATTATCTAAACTTCACTGTTAGCTTAGATAAAGCGGCACCTGTGGGCGGTGTTAGCTTGGATTATATCACTGCCAACGGTACAGCCAGCACAGCTGATACTGATTATCAGTCCCAGACAGGTACACTTACTATTGCTGAAGGCGAAAGCTCTGGCACTATCAGTGTCCTCATTATTAGTGATACCGTGGTTGAGGATGATGAAACATTCACGGTTACACTATCCAACCCATCAAATGCTGTTATTACTGATGCAGAAGCGACGGGAACTATCGAAAATGATGATAGTACGGCAGCATGTGCCACGATCACAGATAATTTTTCTAGCTTGTCAAACCAATGGACAGTCGTTGATCTCAATGGAAACAACGACTGTAACTGGACATCTACAAGCGGAAAACTACATGAAGAGTCTGGCGACACCTGCAAATCACTTATTCACTATGAAAATGCAGGGAGCTACAATGACAGCAGTACCGAATATACGGTGAGTGTTGACGTTGATCCCAATGCAAATAATACTTGGAATGATGATATAGGCATTGTATTTGGTTATGTAGATAACAGTAACTACTATCTACTTCGCTGGAAGAAGGTAGGAACTAAGAAAAGCAATGAAAATAAATATAACTATTTACAATTAGTTCGTATTCAAGGTGGGACTGGAAGCACATTACAAGAACAATATGTTGCCCTACCTGATAGCACATTCAAATTAAAGCTATTGGTCAACGATACAGGCATAAATGTTTATGTTGATAATCAGTTAAGTTTGCAAGCGAGTGAACAACCAATCCTAAAAGCATTTGGTTTATACACACGTAGCAATAATTCTGGTGTGGATTATGACAACCTTGCCGTTGATACCTGTCACGCAACACCACCCGCTAATGTCAATTTGAAGGCAAATAAAACAGCCAATAAAACATCAGCAGCATCGGGTGAACAAGTAATATTCACCTTAACCGTAACGAACCTTGGTACAACACAAGCAAGTAACATCGTTACATCCGATGTATTACCTAGCAATATGACCTACGTAAGTGACGATGGAGTAGGTAGTTATGATCCTGCTACAGGTATTTGGACAGTAGGATCAATTGCCGCTGGACAAACAGCCACCTTGCATATTGTCGCCAGTGTTAACTAGGTGTGTAAATAATGTTTGCTAGGTTACGTGCTATCGCTCACTTAGCAAACATTCTCCTCTTAGGACGCTTAGACTTAACTGGAGAGTATGTTAATAATGAAAATATTTGTTAATACCAGATACGAATTATAAAAATAAAACCTGTTTCCCCAGTATTACAAAAATAATATAAAAATAAGAGCTTGATCAAAATGAGAAACCAACAACCCAAGCCGTATTGGCTGATGTGCCTTGCCCTATTCGTATTTCTGCCTTTTTCTGTTCAAGCGGCAGTTGATCATGGGGATGCTCCCGCAAGCTATAGTCGTCCTGATCATGTTGTTAATAGCAGCATTCTATTAGGCAAACTGATTGACTCAGAAAACAGTCCTCAATATTCAGCCAATGCAGATGGTGATGACGTGGATAATTTATCAGATGAAGATGGTATTATTGGCGTTCTTCCCGCATTAACCGTTGGAGACAATTCTTATTCCGTTACAGTTAAAGTCAAAAATACCAGTAATGATAGAGCCTACATTACAGCTTGGATTGATTTTAATAAAGATGGCATATTCCAGTATGATGAAGCATTGAATGATAATAATGTCTACGTTCAAGCTCATACTAGCGAAAATGTTACCTTACATTGGGATAATTCTGATAATGGTTACCAGTTTCCCATAGCCGAAGCTCTAATCGGTGATACGATCCTAAGAGTACGTTTATCAACAGAACGAATCTTACGTTGTGATGATGAGCATTATCAAGGCGGTGGTGATTATGAGCCAACCTTTTTACACTCACCTGATGGTGAAATCGAAGATTATAAATTACCTATTCGCGGTGCATTAACTAACTGCTTTCAAATCATTTCCGCTGATCAATCTGATCCAAATACAGGAAATAATTCAGAATGCGTCACCATTACTCAAACAGCCGGCAGCAACTTACCTGCACCTGTTTTAAATTATCATTTTGATGAAGATTTCTGGAGCGGCTCTAGTGCAGATGTATTAGACAATAGTGGTAACAGTCTTCATGGCACTGCAAAAAATGGAGCAAATACCAGTAACATAGGAAAAATTAATAAATCGGGGTCATTTAATGGGACAGATCAATATGTTAACTCTGGAGATATACTTAATAATGTTCTTGGTGATACAAGCAATTCATTTACTATTACTGCATGGATAAATCCTGATAGCCTACAAGATGAACCAACCCGTCATGGAATAAAGAATACATTTATTGCAAAGACCTCTGATTCAAATAATGATAATTTACAAATAGGAATCTACCCTTCAGGAGCCAACAGAGGGAAAATCAAACTATATCTGGATACTGACAATATAAATGAAAATGACTACTTTGGAGTACAAGATAGTATCGAAGTAGGCAATTGGTATTTCATTGCCATTAGTTACAATGGCTCGACAATGAAAGTCCATATAAATGAAAATATCTATAGTAATAACACATGGAATGGAGGCGGAAACATTAAGGATGCTGCTGGTAGCCCCTTTACTATTGGATCATCACATCATAAAAAAAATGGGCAATTTAACCATTTTGACGGAAAAATAGACGAAGTAAAAGTATTCAATACTGCATTAACAGATGATCAAATCCAAGAAATCTATACAAACGAAAATTCTGGTAATAATTACAATGGAACAACCCGTGCAACACCTATTGCTACACTTCCAGTCGGTACAGCTTCCGCAGAATTCACCTCAGATAATATTATCGAATGGAAGTCTATCTGGATTAACTCTGATGTTACAGAAGAACCATTAGTGACCATCTACAGTGAAATACCAGAAGGCACTAGCTTAGAACCCAATAGTATTTCCTGCCAAGCAAATGGTAGTTCACATACAACAGAGGAATGCCATTTTGAAGAGCCAACTGATGATTTTCCAAGAGGTCGAATTGTATGGAAAGGCGTTATATCCCTTGAACCTAATCCTCAGCTAGATGCAAGCAATGGTGATATTGAAAACCAAGCCAAAAATGAAGTGGTAATACGCTTCTCTTCACGAGCCGTTAAAAATACAAATAATGAAGGAAATAAAACACTGTTCCACCCCTATTCTGCTTGGGATTACGATCAAAATACAACAACAGACCGATTATTCTATGCCAATGCCGCTGGTTCAGACGGAGGAAGTAATGATCCCGTTGAAGCATCACTACCTGCACAAAACACAAACTCACATGGCAAATTTGTACAAATACCAACAATGAACGAATGGAGTTTATTGATACTAACCCTTTTGATGTCATTAATGGGCTTATCCCTTTATCGTCGCCAATCATGACACGTATCAAGCCTTTTACATTATAGCCTTGATATATTGTATGTGGGGCTATCTCGGTTACCGAGATGAGCCGCTGTTTAAAAAATCTCACCTAAGTCCGTAACTTCACTGATTTAGGTGGAAGTATGCAATTAATGAAAAATTTATAAAAAATGACAAGGAGTTACCATGCTTTCATTTGATGAACTTTATGATGAAAACCACAAAATTAGTGAGTTATCTAAAGTTCTTTCTCACTTAATTCAAGACCGTTTATTATGTGATACTAGTATTACCAGTAATCTATTCTTTCAATACATCGAACATGTGAAACATCACCTAAATGTTGAAGAAAGAGAAATATATCAGCCGTTATTAATGTCCAGTGACAATAAGATTAAAAATATTGCCAATCAGTTTTTATCCGGTTCTGGTGAAATTAAGCGAGTATTACGCCAATACACAAAACGATGGTCTAAGAAAAACAGCTTATGGATTAAAGATCACCGCCTATTTATTCAAGAAAGTAGAGACATTTTTACATTAGTTGATGCACGAATAATCAATGAAACAGAAAGACTCTATCCACTTATTCGCAATTTAGATCCACCAACAGAAAGCCGAAAAGCTGCTTAGTTTCAGGATCATAAATCGATATAATGTCTATTACCTGAATCCGTGACTTCAATATGGATAAGAGAGTACAAGATATTGGTTTCACAGTGGATTTTAAAAAAATCTTAGCTTCACCCGTAGGTTAAGCGGGTATTTTTTAAACCGCTGTGGAATCAATAGCTTGTGCTATCTGCCATAGTGAAGTCACGGATTCAGGTATTATTCAACAAATATGGATAGTGGAATAAAGCTGTTGTTAATATACATAATTCTACTTCTTAGAAATATACAACTTGAAAAGCTGTCACTTTCACCACCTGTGTGGTTCATATAGTACCCAACCACAGCTTTAATCCACTACTAGTACGTTTATATCAGGGGCTTATGGTTCACGTTTTCGGTCGACTTGCTGCCGCTATGTTTTTTTGGAATAAATTTAGAGTTAACTCCTGACTCACATTAAACCATTGAAATCACATAACTAAGGGACATGCATGAAATAAAAACCCCTAAGATTACTTGATCTTTCCACCATAACTGCCACACTAAAACCAGAGGAGAACTTGGGTTAGTGAGCAATGACAGATAACAATAATGAAGGAAGTAATTGGGATGATTCTCTGCTTGAAGGTGAAAATGCAGATTACTTAGAAATGCTGTATGAGCAATTTCAGGATTCACCTAATTCGCTTGATATAAAATGGCGAACTTACTTCGCCAAGCTTGAAGAAGAATCACAAGCCACACCAAAACACTCACACATTCGAAAACAATTTCGTAGCAATGGTTTATTTCAGCACGCCAACAGCTCCATTTGTTTATCGCCTGATATTTTAGAAGATGAACGCCACCAAGTCCGCGTTTTACAACTCATTGAGTCCTTTCGTTTTCTTGGGCATTTATCCGCTCATACCAATCCATTGATGACACAGGAGCAAGTACAGCGTAGATCGGAATTAACACTAGAACATCATCAACTAGATAAAGTTGATCAAGATAAGTTATTTCATCTCGGTACATTTAACCTCCTTGATCCCCCCAGTCTCAAAAATATCTATCACGCTTTAAAACGCACTTACACTCAGCATATTGGTGTGGAATATATGCATGTCATGAGCATGACAGAAAGGGAGTGGATTCAGCGTCGCCTAGAGTTGTGCCAATCAAAAGCCAGTTTTACCACACAACAAAAACAAAACATTCTTCGTAAATTAATTGCAGCTGAAAACTTTGAACAATACCTACATAAACGCTATATCGGACAAAAACGTTTTTCATTAGAAGGTGGTGAAAGCCTTATTCCCTTATTGGATGAGCTTATTCAAAAAGGCGGCAATGATGGCGTACACAAAATAGTAATCGGCATGGCACACCGTGGTCGCCTTAATGTTTTAATCAATATTATGGGCAAACCTACACAAGATTTATTCGATGAGTTTGCTGGTGAGCTAGATGACCCAACACAAATGGGTGATGTAAAATATCACAAAGGCTACGCCTCCCATGTGGAAACACCTGGAGGATCAGTACATTTAGCCTTAGCTTTTAATCCCTCCCATTTAGAGATCGTTAGCCCCGTCATTGTTGGTTCAGTCCGTGCAGGACAAACTCGTCGTGGTGATACAAAAGGTGATAAAACCATCGCAGTCGTATTACACGGTGATGCCGCATTTGCAGGGCAAGGTGTGGTTATGGAAACCTTTAATATGAGCCAAACACGCGGTTATGGCATTAATGGCACTATTCATATCGTAATTAATAATCAAATTGGATTCACAACCAGCACGCTGCAAGATAGTCGCTCTAGTTATTATGCAACTGATGTCGCAAAAATGGTGAATGCTCCTATTCTGCATGTAAATGGTGACGATCCAGAAGCCGTGATTCTTGCCGCACAAGTAGCTTTAGATTATCGCCTACGCTTTAGCAAAGACGTAGTGATTGATTTAGTTTGTTATCGGCGACATGGTCATAACGAAGCAGATGAGCCTGCAGTAACACAACCGATGATGTATCAAACCATCAAAGCACTGGCTACAACAAAAGAAAAATATGCAAAAAAACTACTAGATCAATGCATAGTAAATGAAGAATGGCTGGATCACGAAGCGGCAGCTTATCGAACCAAGCTAGACAAAGGTGAGGCAACCGTTAAATGCACTAATCAAAGCCCTATTCCACCCAAATATCGTATTGATTGGACTCAATATTTAGGCGTACATTGGAATTATCCAACGGATACCCAAGTCACACTTGCCACTCTACAGGCACAAGCAAAACGCACCCTAGCCTTGCCCAAAGATTTTATTTTACATGATCGAATTACAAAGATTTGGCAGCAACGCCATGAAATGCTAGAAATGCACCGCAAAGTTGATTGGGGATTTGCAGAAACATTAGCCTACGCAAGCCTGTTGGAACAAGGTTATCATCTACGTTTATCTGGGCAAGATAGCGGACGCGGTACATTTTTTCATCGTCATGCTGTGCTACATAATCAGCAAGATGCAAAAACACACATCCCACTGCAACACCTATCTCCCAATCAAGGGCGATGTGAAATTATTGATTCTTTATTATCCGAAGAAGCTGTACTTGCTTTTGAATATGGCTATGCCACAACCGACCCGAATACTTTAGTGATTTGGGAAGCTCAGTTTGGTGACTTCGCCAATAATGCTCAAGTCGTTATCGATCAATTTATATCAGCTGGCGAACAAAAATGGAGTCGTTTGTGTGGTTTGGTAATGTTTTTACCACATGGTTTAGAAGGCATGGGTGCAGAACATTCATCAGCACGGTTAGAGCGTTTTATGCAGCTCACAGCTCAACATAATTTTCAAGTATGTGTACCGACAACACCCGCTCAAATTTTTCATCTATTACGTCGCCAGATGATACGCCCTTACCGCAAACCACTGGTGGTAATGACACCCAAAAGCTTATTGCGTCACCCACATGCAAGCAATCACCTAAGTGAACTTGCCGAGGGTAAATTTCAGCTTATCATTGATGATGAAACTGTAAATAAGGCACAAGTTAAACGCGTTATTCTCTGCTGCGGTAAAGTGTATTATGACTTGGATAATGCAAGGCGAGAACATAAGATACGCGACATTGCCATTATTCGCATCGAGCAACTTTATCCCTTCTCAAATCAAGCCTTTCTTGATGTGCTAACTTTCTACACCAATGCTGAAGAATTAGTTTGGTGTCAAGAAGAAGCCCGAAATCAAGGTGCATGGGATAGCATCAAACATCACTTTCGTGAGTACGATGATCTTAGTATTTCTTGCATCAGTCGCCCCACTGCCGCCGCACCTGCCGTGGGTTCTTATAAAAATCACCAGCGAGAACAGCAACAACTCATAGAAAAAACATTGCTGTTGTCACAATCAAAACAAAATAATGGGGAGTAATATGGAAATTCGTGTACCACAATTACCAGAATCTGTTTCTGATGCAGTTATTGCCGCTTGGCTAAAAAACGAAGGTGATTTTGTTCAAGCCGATGAAGCTTTGCTTGAACTAGAAACAGATAAGGTCGTATTAGAAGTCACCTCCCCTACTTCTGGTTTGCTTAAAAATAGACTGGTTCAGCAAGGTGATACCGTTGTCGCTGAACAATTACTCGCGGAATTATCAGAAGCAGAAGCCCCGCAAACAAAAACATTACCCGCTGATGTAGAACCACCGATGAGTCCATCTGTTCGGCAAAGCTTAGCCGCAAAAGATATGGATTACCATGATATTGAAGGCTCAGGCAAAAAAGGGAGGATTCTAAAAGAAGATATTGATGCCCATATTACCCCCCAAAAAAGAGTAAACACTAACTATAAAACAAACAAACAATCTACTCCTGTGCAAAAGCAATTTGTAAGCACCAGTCCACATTTGGGTCGAGCGGAAAAACGTGTGCCAATGACTCGCTTACGTCAACGCATCGCAGAACGTCTGGTCTCTGCCCAACAAAATGCTGCGATTCTTACCACATTCAATGAGGTAGACTTAGGCGAAATCAAGCGGATGCGGCAAGAGTATCAACCACGCTTTCAAGCAAAACATGGCATTAAACTGGGCTTTATGTCGTTTTTTGCCAAAGCAGCAACCGAAGCCTTAAAACGCTTCCCTGAAGTCAATGCAAGAATTGATGATCAAGAAATTGTCTACCATGGCTACTACGATATAGGCATGGCTGTCTCAACAGAGCGTGGTTTGGTCGTCCCTGTGATTCAAAATGTCGATCAGCTTAGCTATGCTCAAATTGAACAAAAAATTGCAGATTATGCGGAGCGAGCTAGAAGCAATCGTCTCGATATTGAAGAACTTAAAGGCGGTACTTTCTCGATTTCTAATGGCGGGGTATTTGGCTCAATGTTATCGACACCAATATTAAATCCTCCACAAAGTGCCATCCTCGGAATGCATAAAATCGAAGATCGTCCTATCGTTGTTAACGGTGAAATCGTTATTCGCCCGATGATGTATCTCGCTTTATCTTATGATCATCGTTTAATTGATGGCAAAACAGCAGTCAGTTTTTTAATTAAAATTAAAGAGTTATTGGAAGACCCAGCAAGTTTATTATTAGAACTGTAGTCATTAGTATGAAATCACTTGTACGAATTTTTATGCTTATTATCTCGCTATCAGCTTTTGCTTATAGCCTGCTATTGCTCTCAGATTATTGGGAATATGAGGAAGTCCCAAGCAATATCGAAGAAAAATTCAAACATACCGTCCAACAAAAACAGCTTGAGGCTGAAATTAATCAGCTAATTGCACAAGACAAACTAGATGAAGCCATAGAAACCGTACAACTTGCACAGCATTTTGGCTACAACATCGACTATCAAAGTTACCGCAAGAGAATTGATCAAATAAACACCTTAGAACACCGTACCACAAAGAACGTAAAAGACTTTGTTGATGGATTTATTTCAGGAAAAGGTGATACAACAGCAGGCTTTGCTGGTGCCATCGGCTCTGATTTTACT
>JALVRY010000105.1:1572-2093 GCA_027024625.1 Thiotrichaceae bacterium | reverse complement strand
CAATAGGTTAAACCAAACAAAAGCCCTGCCATTAGCAGCATGGTTTTAACGATACGAGTGGTGTTCTGTTTTTTCCAGATAAAGGCAAAGACGGCAACTAAAACCACCTGAGCAAATAAAAATAGAGTGACATTTTTATCATCCAGATTGATCGCTAGTTGTGAAACCACCAGACCAGTGACTGCCCCAATAATGGCAAACAAAAGTGGTAAAGGCATAACTTCCTCCTGGTTAGTAGACTAATTCTACCTGATCGTCACCCAGCACCTTTTTAAGTTGTTTAATACCTGCATCACTCACTGGTGCGCAAACATTCTGGGCTAAACGTAATTCTACCGTTTCATTATCAGTTTCATAACGAATAAAAACAGGGCATTGGCTGTGGGCTTTATCCTGTTTTTGATCTGTAGCCTGCATGGGTAATAATTCATCAAGCTTGTCAAGCAGCCCATTGCTGGTTTGTTTTTTGTGAACATTGAGCATTAAGCGGCTTAAAAATTGCTGCCGGGCACTTTCAATAT
>JALVRY010000105.1:0-1562 GCA_027024625.1 Thiotrichaceae bacterium | reverse complement strand
ATCATGCAGTTCATTGATATAAAAACGGATATCATTAGTTTGATAAACGGTATTTAAAGTTCCTTCAACAATCAGCAATTCTTCCTTTTTTAAGAAGGCTTCAAACTGCTCGATTTTTTCATCAAAAATTCTAAACTCGTAGTAGGCTGTTTTGTCATCCAGCGTAATCACGCACATTTTGCCACGATCGGTGGTACGAATATTCACCCCCGAGATAAGCCCCACCAGAGTAATTGGCTTTTTTTGATAACGTGTTCTGCCATCATCTTCCTGCATTTCTTTTAAACTGCGTGAGCGTAGCTGGGCAATCTCAGCCTGATAAGCATCAACAGGGTGCCCGGTGAGGTACAGCCCCAGGGAGTCTTTCTCCTGGCGGAGGCGTTCTTTCTCTTCCCATTCTTCCAGTTGAGGAATCAGCCTGTCATCCTGTTCTACCACCGCAGAGCCACCAAATAAATCATTTTGACCAACATCTTCATCACGGTGTTGTTGCTGTGCAATACGCATAATATCCGGCAAGCCTTCTAATAAACTACGCCGATTTGTGCCCAGTTTGTCGAATGCCCCTGCCTTGATTAGTGTTTCTAAAATACGTTTGGATATTTTGCGTGATTTTACCCGCTGGCACATTTCAGTCAGTGATTTAAACGCGCCGTTAGTTTCGCGCTCTTTAATAATTTCAGCAATGGCGCTTTCGCCTGCCCCTTTTATGGCACCTAAACCAAAAATAACATTGCCTTCATTTTCACTGATAAATTTGTATTCCGAGCGGTTAATATCAGGGGCAACAACCTCCAGACCCAACTGCATGCAATCATCTACAAAGGTTACCACCTTTTCGGTGTTATCCATATCTGCTGATAAAACGGCTGCCATAAATGCTGCTGGATAGTGTGCTTTTAACCACATGGTCTGGTATGAAACCAGGGCATAAGCGGCTGAGTGTGATTTGTTAAAACCATACTCGGCAAATAATTCCATCAGGTCAAAAATTTCGGTAGCATTTTTTTCATCAACATTATTTTCTTTTGCACCCTGCATAAAAATGGAGCGCTGTTTTGCCATTTCTTCGGGTTTTTTCTTACCCATTGCCCGGCGTAACATATCCGCCCCGCCGAGAGAGTAACCCGCCAGCACCTGCGCAATTTGCATTACCTGTTCCTGATAGACGATTACACCGTAAGTGGGTTTTAAAATAGGCTCTAAATCAGGGTGCGGGTAGATGACTTTTTGATCCCCTTTTTTACGTGCCACAAAGTCATCAACCATGCCTGACTGCAATGGGCCGGGTCGATACAGGGCAACCAAAGCGATAATATCTTCAAACACATCAGGGTGCAGGCGCTTGATAAGCTCTTTCATGCCATGCGACTCTAGCTGAAACACCGCCGTAGTTTTTGCTTCCTGTAGCAGCTCAAAAGATTTTTTGTCATCCAGCGGAATTTCTTCAATCCGAACGGGTGCTTCACCTTTTTGCTCACGTTGCTGATTGATTGTTTTAACTGCCCAGTCAATAATGGTGAGATTGCGCAAACCAAGAAAGTCAAACTTGACCAGCCCAA
>JALVRY010000104.1 GCA_027024625.1 Thiotrichaceae bacterium | reverse complement strand
AGTAAATACCAGCTGTAATAAACCCGTTAATATCAGTGATACGGACATCAAGTATGTGACGGAGACTAAAAACTCCATCACTAAGATAGGAGAATTGATACGACTAACGCTAATCATGCCCACGAGCATAATGCCTAAAATAGAGAGCACCCAAGGCCCAGAACTAATCACTCCTGCATAAACGTAGGTTTTGGCAAGTCCGCCCCATGACTCATCTTTTAGGAACTTACGGAGTTCAAATCCAATACCAGCCATTATGGTAATGCCTTTTTATAAGCAACACGGTAATCATCTAAGAACTTTTCTTCCGTATAGTATTTTTCAACACGGGCTATTGCAGCAGCTTGAGCAGCATACCAGCAATCCTCATCACCCAATAATTTAACAGCCGCTTCTGCCATTGCCGCAGGGTTTGCAATTGGCACCACAGCACCAGCCACACCAAGAGCAGCATCTTCTCCAGGACGACCCTCAACTAGCTCACGACATGATCCGACATCGGTTGCTAATGTTGGTAAGCCAGCAGCATAACCTTCTAATATGACCAATGGCTGACCTTCACTAATTGAACTCAATGTCATTAAACCAAGTTGAGGTAAAATATCATCAATATTCTGAAAGCCTAGAAACTTCACCTTACCTTCCATTCCCAAGCTAGCCACTAAAGAATGGCACTCATCCGCATATTTTTCATCTTCATCTTCTGGACCAATAATCCAGCCCTCTGATTCTGGAATTTTCTGACAGATTGCACTAATCGCACGGATATAAGTTTTAATATCCTTGATAGGTACAACTCGACCAATCAATCCTAAAATAGGTGGTACTTTTTTAGGACGTTTATCCCTTAATGGAATAAATCGATCAAGACGAATACCATTAGGAATAACGTAAGAACGTTCTGGATCTGCCCCATACTCGATTTGCTTACTACGGTTAGCTTCATACAAGGTGATAATGGGATCTGCCGCACTGTAGGTTAACCGCCCTAAACCTTCAAAAAAACTAATCCAAAGTTGTCTTAAATAAGACATATTTTCTTCCAAACCTGTCAACACATAGGGTACTTCTTCCTTAATCCAACCTACTTGGTATAAATCAATACGACGCTCTTTGGTATAAATACCATGCTCTGTCAGCATTAAAGGCTTATTCCACATATAGCGTAGTAGCATCCCCGTTAAACCCGCATAACCTGTTGAAATCGTATGATACAGCCTTGCTTTTGGAGCATTTCTTGCAATATCAAAAAGATTGAAAAGTGGCTGGTGCATTGCTCTAATCGTCCAGAAATAATCTTTGAACGAGCTATTTGGGCAATTTTTTTGATACTGTTCTGTGATGTAATTCCACGCGCTTTCACTGTAAAGAAAGTCATCAACTGTTAGCTTTTTATCCGAATGGATAAGCTGGATAAAATCCGCTAAATCTTGTTCTTTTGGCGTAACATCATATTGCTTTATTAATTGGTGAAATTGCTCCACCACCTTGTAGGAGTCAGAATCACCCTTGCGTGGTTTTGGCTTGGTATAAGCATCACTCTCAGACTTTTCATTTGTCAAAAAGTACAGTTCCATGTGGCAAACATTGCTAGGCAAGTCATACTTCATATCAACATAATGTTCCCGCATTGCACCGATAAAAAGTAGTGCAAATTGGTATTCAGGGAAGCCATTAATTATCTGGTGAACCCAGCTTGAAACTCCACCACGAACGTATGGGTACGTCCCCTCTAAAATCAGGCAAATATCAGCCTGTTGCCCTGCTTTTAACTTAGGAATAGCATCCATTAGATATTTTATTGTTTTTATTAGAAATAATCTAAAAGTGTAAGTGTTAAATACTTACACTCGCTTAATGGTTGGAAACATGCACGAAATAAGCTCGACAAATTTATAACGCAGAATTTTTATTTCAACTTAGATTATCTTGTGAGGCGCATAGTTATTCTACTCAACAATCAAGATCACCCAATATGGGATAAAAAGGCATTTATAATGTCGAAATTACTTCATGCATGTTCCTTGTCATCTATTTAAAAGGAGAAGCTAAACGCTCTGCCAAAGATTCATCAATATTAATAAATGCCTGCATAAACTGCTCTTTTGTAACTTGACTTAGATTTGGATTTTCAAGGCGTAGCATTTCGATTTTGCTATCAACATCTTGTTCAGCATCATAGAGGGCAACAACTGCATTATAAGCCTCTTTATATCCCTCTGTTCCAAAATAATCGACAGTCACATCAAAACCATTTTTCTTTAAAAACTGAATAGAGAAATATGCAGCCAGTCCCTCTTCAAATGTAGTAGATTTGGCTTCACCACCAATAGGAGACAATAAATGAATCACTTCATGTGATAATTGAAACAGTGCTTCTTTGTCGTCACATGATGCCTTTTTAGTAAGCTGAACAATAATATATTTCTCGTTCTTATCTGAATAGGGGTACCAAATCTGAGGCTGATTTCCTGCGGAAAATTCAACGCCTAAGATTGTCCAGCTATGATCTCTTTCTCCATAACGTAGCTCAGCCTCACGCAGGGCTTGAGCTAAATGAGATGTCAGTGTCCATGTATAACCATTGTCAATTGGCCTCGCCACAAGCTGATTATTGCAATATGCAGGAGTTCCATCAGCATAACTATTTGTTACATAAAGACAAAAAAATAAAACCAAGATAATATTTTTCATTATTATTCTACCAAGTCATCAAATAATATTAATTATCACCATAAAAAATACGTATTGAAAAGTCCATTAATCATAATGTCCTTACACATTATCCAAAGCATATATTTTACTTTTCAGGCCACATCCACTTAGCAGAATTTTGTGTAACGTCGTCAGTTAAATATATAATAGTGATGTAGCCACTTTTATATTATTAGCAAACCGCTTTTCTACCTTTAAAACAAATGAAAACTACTGTGTCCCAAATTCCTTTTTCCAGCATTCCACTTGCTAATTCTGTTAGCAAGGCTCAGGCAAACACTAGCCAGCCAGTGAATGCTAGTAGCACATTTAAAAGTAGCTTATTACAGAAATCAGGTCTTACATCACAACAAGCATTTAGGCTATTACACTCCCAAACAGCCGAATTAAGAAGTGATAGTGACAAATCAAAGAATCAACCAAAGACAACCTTAGCATCTAGCCTTTTACCTTTTTTGCTTAATGAATTTCAGTTATTAGAAAAAACAAAATCAAAGCAACATGATCCACTGGCAACGGAAGATGGTTCAGAAGAAAGTAAAATTCAGGCGTTAAACGAGCTAATAGAAGACTTCGATATAGAAGAAGATACTGACTTCATGGATTTATCACGCTGGGTTATGGATATTAATAATGAAATGTCGATTGATGATTAAGCTCAGAAGACCTTGAGGAAGCTGATGCAACAATAACTTTTGCATCCATATCTGATACCGATTTTGCAACGGAAAGACCAATACCCGAATTACCAGCAACGATAAAACTTTTTTATTTTCCAAAATACCAGTCATACTTTCTTATACCCCAAGCCCCCATACTAAAGTTAAATACAGTAAGGATATAAGCCGCCATTGATAATTACCATTATTTGCCCGCTTTCAAACCGTCTTCCTTAGAGGCATTCACTCCGTAGTATTCCAAAAAACTCGAAACATTAGCAATATCATCTTCTGTAAATGTTTTTACAAGCCCTGTCATCGTTCCGCTTCTTTGTCCTAAACGATACTGTTCAAAAATCATTTTGATTAGTTTAGCATTATGATTAAGTAATGATGGTCCCACACCACCTTCTGCTGTTGTGCCATGGCAACTCGCACATAAGTTAATATATTTTTGCCTTCCCTTTTCAATACTTGGATCAAGCGTGACAGTCGCCTTATTTTGAACATAAGCAGTGGCTGACGATTCTTGCACATTAGTTGTTGCTGACTGAGGCTGGGCTATATTAGATTCAAAAACTAGCGGTGCAATAGGTGCGGGTTGAGGAATGTTATCGCCACTCCAAGGCATTATCTTACGCATCACAGAAAGCGGCTTAGAAAAATTTCGATTCATATTCCATAAGTTCTGGCTCATATTCTGCGTTGTATTTGCCATTGAAAGAGTCGCATAAGACATCTCACTAACATTAGCACTAATTCCTTCCAGTTTACCTTCCATCGCAGGCATGGTTTGCTGAATAGTGAGGCTTAGCTTATTAACATCTTCACGCATTCTTTTTAAATCTTCACCTACCCACTGCATACGGGATGACATTCCCACAACACCACCTTCCATAATGGGTAAAGACTCAATCATGACCTTAGACATATCATCAATGTCTTCCGCCAAGTCTTCCATACGTTGTAGCATGCCGTAAATCAAGTAGAAGCCAAAAGCCCCTAAAATAACAAAAGCGACCATAGCGGGAAAAACAGCATATTTCCACCGCGTTTCCATCGTCTCAATAGAATGCATTGAATCTTCTTCTTGATCAGATTTGTTATATTCAATATCCGTATTCATAACTTGATAACCTTAAATAGGCCTAATAGCTTTAGAATAATGGAAAGAGATTTTATATGCTTTAGATTTTTTTGATGTAGCTCAAGGAGTTCCTGATTACTAAACAATCAGTAGATAAAATTTGACATGTTGCTCAATGAAGTATCGCTCCTTAAGAGAAAATTTCTCAACTTCACACAAAAGAACGATATCTTGGGCTTTTTTATTAGTTAGTAACCAAAAAATAATTAAAATTACTTTTTCTCAAATACCCCTAATTCTCGATTCTTTTGCACATCTCGCCAAGAAAATATTTTTCCATTCATCGCAATATAAATCCCATTTTCTAAGCATTGTACAGCTGATATCGCACTACCTAAATTAAACAAGGCATCTGAGTTTTTAAAAATGTAGGGAATCATCGCTCCAAGCAAAACAATAACTTTATCACTGATATATTTACCCAGCACTTCTGCTGTATCAACCATACTATCTGTGCCGTGAGTAATAATAATCTGTTTTTCCTGACTTGTTTGGCAGGCTGCTAAAATTTGCTGTCTATGTTCTCCTTGCATTTGAAGGCTATCCATCAACATCACTTGTTGGATGGACAAATCCACTTGGCATCTAGCTTGTTTTAGCATGTCGTTGATATGCGTTTCAACAAACCCCAATTCACCAGTGAGCTCATTGTATTCTTTATCAATAGTTCCGCCTGTAAGTAATAATTTTATTGTCATACAAAAAGCCTCTTATATTCTTCTGTTGCGTAGCGATCTGTCATGCCTGCAATATAGTCGGCAATCACTTCTGCCCTTCCTTCTATACCATTTATTTTCTCCGCTTTCTTGATGTTTTTTTGGTATTTCGGAGGTAGTAATCTTTCATCATTAATAAAGACATCAAATAGACCTTGCACAGTTTGTTGTGCTCGATTTGTCATTCGATACACACAATGATGATAATAAAGATTTTCACGCAAGAAACGCTTTAACGTCTGGTTAAGTTGTTTCATTTCTAGGCTATATTGCATCAATCTATTGGAGTGATTTCTAACATCTTCAAGCGTTTGAATATTATTTTCATTAATTTGCTGCTGACTATTTTCAAGTAAATCCGTAATCATTCTATTGATAATACGTCGCAAGGTTTCATGCACAACTTTTCTACCAGATAATTTAGGATATTTATACATCACCTCACTATGAGATTGAGCAAATAACTCAACTTCTAATAACTGCTCAACAGTGATTAAGCCCGAGCGAATACCGTCATCAATATCATGATTGTTGTAAGCAATCTCATCTGCAAGATTAACCAGTTGAGCCTCAAGTGACGGCTGCGTTTTATTGATAAAGCGCTTGCCCACATCACCTAAGTCTTTAGCATGTTTAATCGAACAATGCTTTAAAATGCCTTCACGAGCCTCAAAGGTAAGGTTTAAGCCTGAAAAATCTGCATAAGATTGTTCTAATACATCAACCACACGTAATGATTGTAGATTATGCTCAAAACCACCGTAAGGCTTCATACAGGTGTTTAAAGCGTCTTGCCCTGCATGTCCAAACGGTGTATGCCCTAAATCATGAGCTAAAGCGATGGCTTCACTTAAATCTTCATCTAGGTGCATCATGCGAGCAATAGAACGTGCAATTTGAGCAACTTCAATAGAATGCGTTAAGCGGGTACGATATAAATCACCCTCATGATTTACAAAAACTTGAGTTTTATATTCCAAGCGACGGAATGCCGTGGAATGAATAATACGATCTCGATCACGCTGAAATTCTGTACGATACAGCAAACCAAGCTCTGGATATTTTCTACCTTGGCTTTTTTGGGGATTCGAAGCATACACCGCCTTCATTACTATCTGCACTCCTAAATAATGAGCTTATTATAGTTAGGAACGTGCATGAGATAACTTCGTCATTCTAAATGCCTTTTTATTTCATGCACGCTACATAGGCAAACGCCAAGTGTAGCATTATAAAGATTAACAGAGATGCCTTTAATCTGATTCCGTGACTCCACCACTGCACGGTGAAGTGAAGTCACGGATTTCATTTTAGGAGAAACAAGATAGAAGAG
>JALVRY010000103.1 GCA_027024625.1 Thiotrichaceae bacterium | reverse complement strand
ACTAAATGCAAATAAGGTCAAATACTCAACCCCCAGATCATTACACGCCCGTATCGTGTTTCTCACAGACTCTACACCACGTTGATGTCCAAAGGTTCTAGGCAAAAAACGCTTCTTCGCCCAACGACCATTACCATCCATAACAATAGCAATATGACGTGGCACATTGATTGATTTATTTTCCATACCCCTACCTTTTCTTCTATATCTAAGTTGTTAGATGTTGTTATATATTAATAGCATCAATCAGATAAAATAACAGGGAGTTTGGTCATTATAACGCCCATTAAACCTCCATTAAATCCCGTTCTTTCACCTGTAAAACATTTTCTATTTCAGCAATATATGTATTAGTTAGCTTTTGAATACCATCTTGTGCCTTACGCTCCTCATCTTCGGAGATTTCTTTTTCTTTTTGTAACATCTTAAAGTCAGAGTTCGCATCACGGCGAATATTACGGATAGCAACACGTGCTCCTTCAGCCTCCCCTTTCACTACACGTACTAAATCACGCCGCCTTTCTTCAGTTAATGCAGGCATAGGCACACGTATAACGGTACCTGCTGTAGCAGGATTTAACCCTAAATCAGAGTTCATAATGGCTTTCTCTACTGCCTTAACCATACCTGCCTCCCACAGAGTAATACAGAGTGTACGTGCATCCTCTGCCGTTACATTGGAAACTTGCGATAAAGGCACATTACTTCCATAGTAATCAACGGTTATATGATCTAACAAACTGGGATGAGCGCGCCCCGTACGAATTTTAGTGAAAGCACCTTGCAATGAATCAACACTTTTTTTCATTCTTATTTTCGCGTCTTCCGTTATTTCATCAATCATCTCAAACCTCTAGTTTTGTTCCTGAAGTATCACCACTCACAATAGATGATAGCTTATCTGCTTCAAATAAATTATAAATCTGCATTGGCATTGCATTATCACGGCATAAAATCAATGCCGTTAAATCCATCACCCCTAATTCTTTTGCAATAGCCTCATGGTATGACAAGCTATCATAGCGTTTAGCATCAGAAAATTTAGCAGGATCCTTGTCATAAACCCCATCAACTTTTGTACCTTTCAGCAACAGATCTGCATTAATCTCCAAAGCTCTTAAGCTTGCCGCAGTATCTGTGGTGAAATAAGGATTACCTGAACCTGCTGCCATAATCACAACACGTCCTTTTGCAAGGTGATTTCGCGCTCGACTTGCAGAATAATTCTCACAGGCTTGATCAAGACTTAAAGCCGAAAGCACCTGACACTCTGCTCCTTGCTTAATACAAGCATCTTGCATTGCTAATGAATTCATTACAGTTGCCAACATGCCCATTTGATCTGCTCGGGTACGATCAATCCCTGCATTAGCCAACCCTTGCCCCCGAAAGATATTACCACCGCCAATTACAATGCCAATTTCCAAACCTGCTTGCTGTAACTGTACAAGCTCAGTCGCAATGGTTTTTATCACCTCAGGATCAATGCCAAAGCTCTTATCACCCATTAACGCTTCGCCGCTTAATTTAAGCAAAATTCTTTTATATTTTAAATGTATAGAAGTCATAAATAACTATAGTAGTGTTAGTTGATTAATATTAACTAATTAAAGAAGGGAGGGTTATTGTATACCTTGTTTAGCAACAAAGCCTCTTTTATTCAGCATAAAAAGCCCCAAAAAAAGGGGCAAAAGCCCCCTTTTTGATGCAAAATACAAGCAAATTTAAATCATTCTAATTACTACCTTTCATCTGAGCTGCAACTTCTGCGGCAAAATCCTCTTGTTTTTTCTCAATCCCTTCACCCACTTCATAGCGAATAAAAGAATTCACTGACGCACCTGAGTCTGCTAATAACTGACTCACCGTCTGATCAGGATTTTTAACGAATGGCTGTCCAAGCAAGGTAATCTCCGCAAGGTATTTACGCAAACGCCCAGCAACCATTTTTTCAATGATTTCCATAGGCTTGCCACTACCTTCCGCTTGTGCAATAAGAATTTCTTTTTCTTTAGCTAACACCGCTGCATCAACATCAGCTTCCTGAATATACAATGGGTTACTTGCAGCAATATGCATAGCAATATCTTTACCCAAC
>JALVRY010000102.1 GCA_027024625.1 Thiotrichaceae bacterium | reverse complement strand
CTTTAATGGTATGCGCCACACGAGAAGCATTATAACGCCCCTCACTATCTAGCTCGCCATTTGCAACTTTTTTAAGCAGAGTAGCTAATTCACTAATTAACTCCGTTGTCTCTTCAAAGAAAGCCTCTAAAAACTCAGGATGCGTATCATCATCCCATGTAAAGGCGAGTGAGGATGTCGTCGATTGTTCATTAGCACTCGCTGTGTCATGATCATGGTTATTGTTATTTTCATTAGCAAGCAGTTTTAGTTGTAATAATAATGCTTGTAAATCCTCTTCTTTATACGCATTAAACCACTCACTGCGTAATAATTCTGTACTTAATGCAGATATATATGACGTTTCTTCTGGATCAGCTAAATGGGCACTAATAAGCTCAAGCCAATGCCAACATTCACCCGATTCAATAAAAAAATCGTTTTCCTGAGAAGGATTTTTTTTTAAAAATAATAAGTTATTCTGACACCATTGACTGACCTTAACGATTTCTGTATGACCAGAAGCATTAGCCGTTTTCGCTATTCCTTCCAGTCCCGTCATGAACTCATTAAGATAACCAGTAGCATCCGTAATGGTGCCAGTACTGGTCATAGACAATCCCATAATTATGTTATCAATCTCAGCACTCAGCGTATCAGCTTTTTCAAGCATATTATTGTCGTCCATTAGCTGAACCTCCTTGTTGAATGCTATACGTTGGCTTCTATTTTTTCTGCTTTATCTGAGTGTTGAGTCGTATTGTTGTTCGTATTATCAAGCGTAAACACATTAACCGACTTCATTAGATTTTGAGAAAAGCCAGAGAGATTTTGGCTTAACCCCGCAAGGAAATGTATTTCCTTGCCCGTCGCCTGTGTAGACTTCATAATACTTGTTGCTTCTTGTTTCAAGTTATTACTAATGTCCACCTGATCATGAGAAGAAGAGGCAATAAGATCAATAGATTCAACAAGTTGAGAGGTGTTTTCTAATACTTGCTCCATTTGTTGCGCCGCATCTTCTGCGCGTGTCGAACCGTCAACAACTTGTGCAATCGTCTTATCCATTGTCGCAATAGTGGTATTGGTTTCTTGTTGGATGTTTCTTACCAAGGTAGAAATCTTACTCGTAGACTCACGCGAACTTTCTGCTAAGCGTTGAATCTCGTCAGCGATAACAGAGAAACCACGTCCTGCCTCACCTGCTGCAACAGCCTGCATACTCGCATTCAACGCAAGAACTGTTGTTCGTTCAGCAATGGTGTTAATAATATCAATAACGTATGAAATCTCTTGAGAGCGTTCACCCAACTGTTTAATTCTTTTACCCGTCTCCTGTACTGTTTCACGAATATCAGCCATACCTTCAACCGTGCCTGTTACTGACTCATGCGCTTTTTTAGTAGAAACAGTCGTATTGTTAGCTATTTCACTGGTTGTTGTTGCCGACGTTGCAATATCATCAAGACGGCTTAACATGTTATCGATCTGAAATGCCGTTTGTTCAGCATGTTCTTGTTCCTGAATCGCTAACTTATTAACGGATATCAAGCGTGTCTTCACTTCTTCTGAGGTTGACTGCACATTTGAGGCAATATCACGTACCTCAAGCAATGTTGAAGAGGTTTCTTCCGCAAGTAGGTTGAGCGCATCAGCAACAGGTCCCGTCGCATCTTCAGTCACTTCTGCACGAATAGTCAAATCTCTTTCGCTTAAATCAGCAACGGCTTGTAGCAATTTGAATACAGACTCGTTCAATTCCTGATTTTCAAGGTCAATCTGTTGTTGCGTACTCATACGCTCATCAAGCATAGCATCAAAGTGTTTACCCAATTCGACCAATTCATTGTTACCTGTCAATTCTACACGTGCTTCCAGATCACCATCAGCAACTTGAATCATAGTAGCAGAAAGCGCATTAATAGAATTTGAGATGGATTTATAGATGAAATACCCTAAAGCAACTGCCAATATTACTCCAACCAGAGTAAGAATCATCCCCATCATTAGGAAAGTTTTAACGGTTTTTTGTGCATTTAAAAAGCTCGTTTCTGCCATTTGAATGTCGTTTGCAACTTCTTTATCAAGACTAGTTTGTAGTAGATCATAGTCAGCATTCAG
>JALVRY010000101.1 GCA_027024625.1 Thiotrichaceae bacterium | reverse complement strand
ATATTGATCTTCGTCTAAGACTCTTTTTATATTGTCACGACATAATGCTTTGTTACGAATGATCTGTATGCGACTTTGCATAATAGCATCGGCTAGTTGGTCTACGGTTTCGAGTGGCTTATCATCCATGACTGCCTTGTGAATATCAGCCTCTAAAGATAAGACCTCAGCGATCAATTTTTTTACCACTGGCTTACGTTCATCACGCCATTGTTTAAGCTCTGCCGCTTGCTTATCGCTAAGTTTTAGCTCATCGCCATATTCAGTGATGACTTTCATTAATAAAGGCATGGGATTAACGTGTTTCATATCGGCAGGCTTAATTTTATCGTTTATGCCTTTTGGCTCATCTTTTTTCTGTGCTATTCCCATTGTGATTTTTTTAACTTCGGCTTTAATCGCTGTCTCAGAACCATCACTAAAGCTTAGCTTAATGTCGATAATATCACTGGGTTTAATCGCCTTTTTTAAGCCAATCAACATAATATGGTAGCCACCGGGCTTTAGTGTAGTTTCACTATTGGCAGCAATACTGATTTTGTCTACCTGACGCATTTTCATCATGCCACCATCATGTATATGTTCATGTAATTCAACATGTTCAGCTATATCACTACTGGCTTTGATCAAATCAATAGGAGAATCATTGGTGTTTTTTAAAGTCATAAAAGCCGCAGAAATTGTTTGCCCCGGTGGGATGGCACGTACATAAGGGGAGTCAACTGTGACCTCGCCAGCTAATAAAAAAGGACTGAACATTAGCAACATCATTGCTAATAACCATTGAAAACGTAATTTCATTTTTAGCTTCCTTAAATAGATAGATAATATGGTTCTATACGCCAGTAATATATCTGCGATGAAAACCGTGAAGATTGCGTGATATACCACAGCCTAGCAAGTCATTAAGCCCGCACCATTGACCTAAATCATCAAGATAAGCTCCGAGTCTTTGCTAGAATTTTATCGGACATAATAAGGACGAGATATTGTGAAATCACAACAACAGTACGAATTAATTAAGGCATTACGACCGTTTTCTCTCGTGGTAGCTGTTGTATCCTGTGGTTTGGGGATTTTTATTGCATGGAATCAAGGCTACCAAAATAACCTAATAGCAGGATTAGTCATGCTCGGCGGTATATTGGCTCAGGCGGGTATCAACTTAATTAATGATATTGAAGATTTGTCTTTGCTCGATAGCGATCAAACTGCAATAAGAAATATGATCCTTAACAATACCAAAATTGGCATTATCTGTTTTGTAATAGCTTCACTTATCGCGGCTTATCTCATTTCAATACAAGGCATTGCCCTGTTTATTTTGATTCTTATTTCTGCATTAGCTTCACTAAGCTACAACATCGGTCCACTAAACTTTAAAAACCGTGGATTAGCGATGATACAAGTATTTCTTATTATGGGGATTATGATGGTGCAGGGAGCTTACCTCTCTATGACTGGGCAGTTTTCATTTGTCGTACTACTACACTCCATTCCCATTGGCTTACTGATTTCACTGCTATTACTCAGTAATGAACTGCGTGACTGGGAAGCAGATCAGCAAGACAATATTCGCACTTTAACTGTACGTATTGGTTATAAAAATGCAGTTAAACTTTACTGGTTTTTAGTATTTATTAGCTATGTACTCGCGGGTGTTTATTATTTGTACGGTGAACTACAAAACCCACTTTGGCTCTTATTCGTACTGCCATTATTGCTCCCCATAAAGCAACAATTAGTAGCAAAAAAACGTATCGCATTAACCCCTATGACGGGGCGATTTTTCTTTTTATTCGGCATGGCTTATTTGTTATCAATTTAGCACAGCCAAACACTTCCCCTGTCGTTGTGTATTGCAAATTCTTCCTTCAACTTTTGGCGATATGCCTTTGCTCCCCGCCTTCTGCAAAGCTTTAGCCACTAAATCACTCAAATCTGGCCATGATGCATCAGGATTGACGATTTGCTTGGGCGATAGCATGGTATAGCCATCTTGATCCCCTTTGGGGTTAAGTAAGTAATAATTCACAACGGCGAGAATATCATCGTCAGGTTTAACTAGTTTTGCTCCCGTTTTACTGAGTAAAGTGAGCTGATCAGCCGTGTTG
>JALVRY010000100.1 GCA_027024625.1 Thiotrichaceae bacterium | reverse complement strand
CGATAGCATGCAGCGGAGAAAATGTTTGAAATACTAGGGTTCACATCATCACGATAACCCCGATAGGGTGTAAGTGCGTTTTCTCCCAGCAAGGCAGGAATAAATTCCTTGTAAGTGATTGCTTGCATAATGGCTCCCACCAATTTGCGAGCTAATTGAAATATTTCATCGTCTTTACCGGAAAGAATAGGATGCTTCTTAATGACTCGATCGCATAAGCGATTATGCTCTCGTAAGAATAGGGTGTGTAAAGCTGTTAATACGGCATGTTCGTTAGCTCTAATATCACCCGATACAAAGAAGCTAGCAGGGTCTGCGGTTTCTGGTGAGATAATATTGTGTAGTCCCGTTGTATTAAAAGGTAACAAATCTCCCGTGCGTGAGTGATAAACGCGCATTTTTCCTGTGCCGTCATTGGCTCGTAGCTCATTGAGCCGACTATTATCTACGCCATAGATATTAGCGGCATCAATAAAAGATGAAAATTGATTGATTTGTTGGCGAGGATTCTCTGCAATTAGCCCTGTTGCGACAGCGTAAGCAGATCGTTTAAATGGGATCATGCCACCTGCTTTAAAGTAAGGATCTTCTTTTTTTACACGTATATTGGCATTTTCTTCGGGTTTTTCTGCTTCTGTCAGACCAATTTCATGGTCTAGGAATTGACCCCATGCCCAAACAAAGTCTGATAATCCAGCTCTATTTTCTGTTTGTTTTGTTTGCTGACAAAGAGAGTTGCTGATTTTTCTAGGGCTTGGTGATTTTTTACCACGAGTCGCAAGTTTTGAAATGCCATCAGCGTAGGCGATGGGGGTTTTTCTTAAAAGAGGGAAATCTTTTGCACCCCATGTTGGGTGTTGTTCATTATTATTAGAACCGTCTAAACGACGGAAAAATTTATCACTATTCATCCTTGAATCTCCAGTGGTCAATTTATTTTCGTCTATGTATGAATGTTAGCTTAATGTGAGGCTTATTCAGCTTTGACTTTATGGAAGGAGATATAAATAGATAAATGGCTTGCTAATAGTTCATCAAGCTAATGTTGTTCGCGTTTCATGAATACTTACACAGTCTCTAAACCACTATGTCTTATTTAACCGCGGCAACTTGATTATTTTGATAGCGGTAGTGTCCAGTAATTGGAAAAGCAAATAAAATATCGTCTATTTTAGGACCTTCTCCAATATTATGAACGACCATAAAACGGTCAGGGTCGTCTGTGCCCACGTTAACGACTATTCCAATATGGGGGAATTTAGGGCTGATCTGCCATGTAACAATATCACCTGGTTTGTAATCTTTTGCATTATTTGTAATAGCTAAGGATTCTCCAAAACGCTGGAAGAATGTTTGCAAATTGTAGACGCGCCGATGGTCGATATTCGTATCGGGTTTCTTTGATCCCCATTTTTCCTTTGCCGGATATTGACTAAAATTTTTGCTGATGTCTTCATGCACTAATTGTTGTAGATCAATACCAAACTTGCGATAGGAGCGTATAACAACGTCAGTGCAAACGCCTGTATTAGCCGGCACATCGCCCATGGGGTATTTTATAGTGACATATTTAGGGTCGTACACTACCTTATGCATGGTGCGTTCGATAGCGGCATCAGATAGCTCATCAAAAAAAGTCCGCTTATGCGTAATTGGGTTTAGTGTTTCAGGTTTTTCTGTTTTATTTGTGTCATTGTCAGTATTACCAATGGTATCGGATTTTGTGCCAAGCTCAGGTAATTGCTCAGTAGTGTGTTGATTGCGATTATGATACATCCACCAACTAACCAAGAAGAGTGTAAGTATTATGATGACTAGGCCAAACAGGAGTTTTTTCACGTATTGCATCCAACAGGGTTATTTATCTCTCGTACTTAGCTAAGTATATTAGAGGCTTTCAAATATTCAATTGTAGACGATAGCATGTCATATGAATCCGCTGTGCAACTTTCCAATGAGGATAATTTGCGACTCAATGTGTTGCTTGCTCAAAAACCGCATGTGATACGTATTAATGAATCCAATATGACATTGTATTCATTGACAGCAAAAGGTGAGGTTTCGATTAAGTTAAATCCAACGGCAAAAGATGAAAGTTATCTACGAGCGGTGCGTGAACTCTTGTCGATGAAAGTTACCGGTTCTCCAGGTGGCTATCCTGTTTTTATTAAGCGTTGGACCCGCATGGGGCATACGCATAATACACTAGAGCATATGTTACTTCTGGGTGAGCCTGAGGCGATTACAGCAGTAGCATATTCCAGTGAATTAACCCATGAAATTGCTAGACGAGCTTGGTGGGCAAACCCCAGTACTGAAATTGCTCGTCAACTACTAAAGCATGAATCTGTTGTAGAAGGTGAATTAGGGAAAGAACTAACAGAATTTTTGATGGAATTTTTACCCTTTGAAGAGCGGCAGCTAGACGTAGTGAATACGGTGAGACTATGCTTGCAGGGGGATTTAACACCTGAAAAAGAACGCTTAAACCTGTGGAAGCGAGCAAAGCGTAAAAACCCTTATTATGTGGGATTTATGCATGCATCTCCCGAGTTAATTCCAGAACAAAGAAAAGCATCGCCTCATTACTCAAGAATTATACAATGTTTAGAAAAGCAGTTGGCAGATAATAATCATTATGCAACAAGTCTGGTTTTCTTGCTTTCAGAAACAGGGCAAAAATGGTTGGCTACATTTAAGCACTCTCTAGCTAAGCCTGTGGATCAAGATGTTGTTATTTCCTTGTTTATTGCTGTTGAAAACCGCTTTGATATTCCTTTTGATGAAAATCGAGGTGTTCGACATTTAGAAGATGGAATTACTTTAGCTAAGAATTACTGTAGCGATATACAATCATGTCCCGAAGAACTTATTGAAGTGATCAATGCGGTTGATAGTGCAGATAAAGACTTAATTGAAGCAACAATTGTACTCGCTCAACTTGGAGAAGATACTTTAATCCCCATCTTTAGTGGAAATGACTCAGTTGGTTCGGTAATGCGTAAACGATTATTACCACTGACTACCCCTATATTAGAAAGGATTGATATATTAATGTCATAATGCCGTTAATATGATTTACTAAGAGAAAAAATATGCCCTACTATGTTTTTAAAGTGACACAACCCACACCTATTTTGAAGAATTTAGAGCTTCAAGATAGCTTTGAAAATTATCGCGAAGCAAGAACCTTAGCCCGTTCGATGCGTGAAGATTTGCCCGCTAATAGTGGCATTACAGTGCAAATTATGCATGCAGGTAGTGAGCTAGAGGCAGAGGAACAGTTACAAGAAAAACGTGAAAAGCCGATATTGAAAGAATGGGAAATGTAATCTTTTTATATGGATGAAGATCAATATCGAGCAACGTATCATAAGTTGAACCCCAATCGATGTATTTTTGAAAAAGCACATACCAATCGACGTTGTGATTGTCAGCAGAGAAGACGATTTGTTTTAGCGACACGTGAAGGTATCGCCTGTCGATCAGAAAGTAGCTTAAAAAACTGCACGAAGTTTTTGAACTTACTCAGGGATAGCTCTCGCTTTGCTTTAAAAATCACATTAATTGATGGCCCTTTACCCCACAATAAAGAATTGCGTGTGCAAGCCGGCGGTACTTTGGCTTTGCAAACATTATTGCAGGGTAATAATGAGGATATGGATTCGGTTGAGAATATTGATCAATTACTTAAGCAAGCTCTGATAGAATATGGTGAGCTAGAAAATATCCCTTACAGTGAACTGATCAAGGGTGTTTTGACTTATAAAGTGCGTCGAAAAAAACGCAAAAAGGATTAGAACCTATGAAACACTTCCCTGTATTTCTTTCCTTGACGGATAAGCAATGTGTCGTTGTTGGTGGTGGTGATGTAGCAGAGCGAAAAGTTGATTCTTTGCTAAATGCAGGTGCTTCGGTGACTGTGGTTTCTCCTCAATTAACGCCCCAGTTGGCATATTTAGCAAAAGAATCAAAGATCAAGCATCTTGATCGAGAATACCAAAGTGAAGATATTTTAGGCGCATTTTTGGTTATTGCTGCAACAAATAATGCAGCCATTAATCAAGCTGTTGCAGAAGTTGCGAATAGTCAAAATATTTTAGTCAATGTTGTTGATAATACGGAGCTATGTAATTTTATTGTTCCCTCTGTCCTAGATCGTTCACCTGTAACGGTCGCTGTTTCAACGGGAGGGGCATCACCCGTTTTAGCTCGTCAGCTACGCATGAAGTTGGAAAGTATGATTCCTTCGAGTTGCGGTGAGTTAGCAGCAATAACAGAAGAATACCGAGAAAAAGTTAAGCAAAAGTTCTCATCATCGTCGGAAAGAAAAGCATTCTGGGAAAATGCTTTAAAAGGTACATTTTCAGAATTAGTTTATGCTGGGCAAGCACATGAAGCACGTCGTTTATTAGATGAATTGCTAGAAGAAAAAATTACTTCAGCTCAAATTGGAGAAGTGTATCTAGTGGGAGCAGGGCCTGGTGATCCTGACTTATTGACATTTAAAGCGGTGCGTTTAATGCAGCGAGCGGACGTAATGGTTTATGATCGTCTGGTTTCTCAGCCAATTCTCGATATGGCAAACAAGAATGCTCAGCGAATTTATGTCGGCAAAGAGAAAGATAATCATGCAGTGCCTCAGGATAAAATAAATGATCTTTTGGTGGATTTGGCCAAGCAAGGAAAGCGTGTATTGCGTTTAAAAGGTGGAGATCCGTTTATCTTTGGCCGTGGTGGTGAGGAAATCGAAACGCTAGTCGAAGAAGGTGTGCCATTTCAAGTTGTTCCCGGTGTTACTGCAGCGTCAGGCTGTTCCAGCTATGCAGGTATCCCGCTAACGCATCGTGATTATGCACAATCCGTCACCTTTGCAACAGGGCATCTCAAAGATGGCTCGATAAACCTAAATTGGGATCAGCTTGCTCAACCAAATCATACGATTGTTTTTTACATGGGGTTAACAGGAATCCATGTAATCAGTGAACAGTTGATTGCTCACGGTTTGCCTGCCGACACATCAGCGGCATTAGTAGAGCAGGGGACAACCCGCAATCAGCGAGTCCATATTGGTACGGTTGAAAGTTTACCGCAATTGGTTAAAGATTCTGGTGTACGAGCACCCACTTTAACTATCGTCGGCAATGTTGTTGAATTGCATAATAAATTGCATTGGTTCAAACCTAAAAAATATCAACGTGAAACTGAATTTAGTAAAAATACTTAAGGTAAATACATGTCCGAAGTAAAAATAAACATTGACGATGCATTCAAGCAGAATATGAGCGATGGTGGGAATTGTTCAGAGTCTGAGCCATTTGCATTACAGTGTATTGATAATAGTATGGAGCCTGAATTCCCCGTAGAATGTATCATTATTATTGATCCTAGTGCTGCGATTCGTGATGGATCTTATGTGTTTGCCAGAGATAATGAGGGTGAATATATCTTTAGGCAGGTCAAAATTGAAGGTGATGATTATTACTTAGTGCCGCTTAACCCTGACTATAAATCATTTAAACTCAATGAGGGTTTGGCACAAATTGAAGGAATCATCACTCAGCGAGCGGGTAAAAAACGCACCATGCACAAGTGGTATGATTAGTGCTATCTACTTAGGAGTTTAATATGGAGTCGCTTTATTTGCTTATTCCCATTGGTATTTTTGTCATGCTGGTTGTCGTAGTCGCATTTATTCTAACAGTAAAAAGTGGCCAATATGATGATCTAGATGGCGTTGCTCACCGTATATTGATGGACGACGACGACCCTCGTATACCAGGAAATGCTAAAAAAGAATCGACAACAGACTCAAAATAAGTCATTGAATTTCCCTATTTATTACAGTTTTCTTACAGAGATAGAGTTAGACTTTTTAAGAAATCAGCTCGTTTTATTCTCTTTCATACCTCAAGCGATACCCTCTGTCTAAAAAATACACTCTTTCCTCTTTGTTGCTGTTTTTTTTTGTATTTATCCTATTATCATTCAGGTAGGAGTAAGAAAACCCATGAATTCTTTTAATGGGTGTGATAGCCTACGCTAGCTAATAAAGCTATTTAATTGATATATCAGGGATATGGATGTCCTGAAAAAGAATAATCAGAGTGTCATAAGGGGTACGAGGTTCTTCAAACAATGCTCGAGTACCTTATCTGATTTTGTTAAGAAATATTTTATGCACTTTTGATAGTGTGTGCACGTAGTACTATAGAGGCTTGCAAATAATTACCTCACTATGTATAGATAGAATACTGCGACTTCACCATGAACTAATATGTGAGCATGGAGTTGTTGAATATTTTATTTGTAGAGAGCTGTTGTTTTCCCTTGTATTAACATGGGGAGTCTTCTTTAAGGAAACTCTGATTAAGTCGGGTTGAATTTCCTGAGAGGAAAAATTTGTTCATTTTTTGATAGAAAATCGAGTAATAGTTATTCTATTAGGAGATTTTATAGCGAAAAATGGGCAGATTTTAACCTCAGGAAAACGACTCATGACTTGATCAGATTTTTCTTTATGGATATTCGTGTTCGCCTAGTCGGAGATGTGTAACAGTAATGGAGAATAAGAGGGAATGTCTGATAGACGATTACAAGTATTCCACGCGGTAGCACGATTA
>JALVRY010000099.1 GCA_027024625.1 Thiotrichaceae bacterium | reverse complement strand
ATGATGACATCAGAATAATAGCCCGCTGTTTGTAGGTAAATTTGTTGTTCAGATAACTTGCTGCTGTCGTAAGGTTCACCTTCCTTAATTTGCACAAAGCGTTGGATATATTTTTCGCCCAAGATATTTTGTTTTAAGGTGATTTTTCCGTAATGATAACGCTCGCCTGTATCCATGTGGAGTGTTATCTCAGCCTTGTTGCTGTACGGGTTAACGGTAATCTGATGTTCTGTAAATTCAGCATCAAAATAGCCCAATGAGCTGGCTGCATTAGCTAGGCTAGTTTTATAAGCGGTGTATTTATCTTGTTTTAGTTGCTCGCCTAAGCGATACATAGGTTTGGCAAGAATATCTTTAAAGAGCTTCTCTTTTTTACCTTCGCCAATGAGTTTTACATCCACTTTACTGATGTGTGTCGCAGCTCCTGCATTCACATTAATGCGAAATAACCAACAATTAGCCACTTTTTGGGGGTGAATCGTAAATTTACTGTTGTAATAGCCTAAGCCTTTTGCTGCTTTAATGAGGTAGCGTTCAGCTGTATCCTGAAAATTGTCAATTTCCTCGGCATCTGCATTACAGGCAGGTTTACGAGAAGGTAGCATGGCGTTAATATTTTCTTGTAATTCTTTATTTGCACCAATCAATTGAATTTTTGCAGTATTTTTCCTATCAAACTTGGTTGATTTCTTTTTAATTTCTTTTGCTAATGCCAAGTGTGACATTGTCAGAATGATTAGTGTTGTGATTATATATTTTTTCATTGACTGTTTTGTTTAATGTCGGCTGTATTAGTCGAACTTTATTGCTCAAAAGCCCAGCGTAATACATCATTTTGCAATGCAACCCCCTTGCCCCGTCTTACATCTTTTCCATTATGTTGCATAACCACGATTAGGCGTTTACCGAGTCGATTCAGCATATAACCTGAAATTGCGGTGACATTTTTTATTGTACCTGTTTTTAAATGCCCACGTCCTGCTAAGTCTTCATGGCTAAAGCGTTTATAGAGTGTGCCATCTCGTCCTGATAATGATAAAGAAGCCAAAAATTCAGGCATATAAGCATCATGGTAGGCAATTTCAAGCAGACTTGCCATTTGCTTTGCACTGAAATGGGCGATACGAGATAGCCCAGAGCCATTTTCGACAAGAATATCGTTGGTTTTTGGTACACCTGCCTCTTTTAAAATGGCTTGTATGGCATCTCTGCCTTTTTTCAGCGTGGCGGGTGCTCCATATTTTTCAGCCCCTAATGTCAACATTACTTGTCTTACCATGACATTGTTGCTCCACTTATTTATGGTTCGGATTTGTTCACCTAAAGACGGAGAACGGTAAACGTGGAAACGCTTATCTGTTGATTTATTAACTTGCCCTTTGGCCAAGCCGCCAAGTAGATGTCCACCTAGTTCTGTCCAAAATTGTTTGAATGCGTCAAAGGCTAATTGATCGGGCTTTACGATATGGCGAAGGATAAAATTTTGACCGCAGCCCGTAGCGTATCGCCCCGTAACGACTAAATCACCCTCATCATTTTGTTTAAACTTTGGTCTGTAATGTGCTTTGCGACATTTTCCGCGTGAGAACTTCACATTGTTCACTAAATTTACATCATGCAGTTTAGGAAAAGCGGTGATATTGACGGATTTTGTTTGTTCATCTGCCTCAAATAAAAAGCGGGTAGCTTGAAAATTAAACATTACCGCAGAGGGTGGAGCGTTGTAAGTGCGATGCGGCTCGTGATCAAAGGCTCCTGGGTCGATTTCTGGAATGTCATAATAACTATTGTCGATAATGACGTTGCCTGTAATGGTATGTAGCCCTTTGTTACGCAAGTCGTGAATGAATTTCCAATAGCGTTCATGTACTAAAAAGGGATCGCCATAGCCTTTGATAATAAGGTCGCCATTAAGTACGCCATCTTTTAGTGTGCCACGTAGCCATGCTTCTGTTTTCCATGTGTATGAGGGGCCAAGCTCTTTGAGTGCAGAAAAAGTGGTGAGTAGCTTCATGGTTGAAGCCGGTGTGCGTTGCACATCAATATTATGAGCTAGCAGTGGTTTATCGGCGTTGATGTCACGAATATAAATACTGATGTTGTCTGGATTGATTTTATATTTGTCAACCAAGGAACGAACAGTTGATGAGAGATCTTGTGTTTCTACGTGACGGGTAATCTCCGCAAGAGCAGGTTTTGGGCTGATTGTTTGTTTGTTGGTCTGGTCTTCTGCTTTATCTGCTCCCAGTGAATAAAAACTAATGGGGTAGAGCAGAAGGCAAAGTAATAGTTGTTTTATCATCGTTGTTTTTTTGTTATTGCAGGCTTCTAAAATATGAAGCTAAGCATAATATATAGCATAGGATGTTAATTTCTGTTCACTGTACTTGATGCTTTCTTAATTGAAACTAAATAGAGACGAATTTTTCTCAAAATGTTTGTTGTAAAAAGATGTATGGGCTTCTAAAAATGTAATTCGATGACATAAACATGTTGATTTTGATACCGCCATCGCAGGTCAAAATCGTATAGTTTCATGGCATAAATACGTTCATCATCGTCTGTTTTATAAGATGGGCGAGGGTCTTGCTGCAATATCTGGGTAATCAATAAGCTGAGTGATGTATTGAGTTGTTTTTCTTTTTCTCGGCATTGTTGCTGGGCGGTTTCACTAAAGACAACGGGGAGTAGTGTTTCGGGTGCAGTTGGGGCGTAAGCTGACTGGGCATTTTCAACAGAGTCAGCATAGGGGATGTAGGGTTTTATATCGATAACGGGTGTTTGGTCGAGTAAATCTGCCCCCTGTAATTCCAGTGATAGTTTGCCTTTTTGCTGTGTAATCCCCCTTAGTTTAATTAATGACATGCCAATGGGGTTCGGGCGGAATGGGGATCGTGATGCAAAAACACCGACACGTTTATTTCCGCCGAGCCTTGGCGGTCTGACCATTGCTTTCCATTGTGTTGACAGTGATTGATGAAAAATAAAGATAAGCCAAATGTGGGAGAAGTTTTCTAACTCTCGAATGCTATTTTCATTATTATACGGTGGGATTAGTTCAAGTGTTGCGGTTGCTTCTGTTGCTAATCGGGCTTGTCTAGGAATACCAAACTTTTCTTTGAAACAAGAATGTATGATGCCTATGGGCTTAAATTGATAACTCTTCTGCATATATTTATTTTAATTTAGGTATAATGGGCGGCATGACAAAACATTCACCTTATAACATCAAAGTTAATGTAGAGACACAATACATTGAGCCTGAGTCGCGTCCCGAGCAAAATTTTTATGTATTTGCTTATCACATCACGATAAAAAATGTGGGGAGCGAGCCAGCAAAATTATTAACACGTCACTGGATTATTACGGACTCAAATGGGCGAGTCCAAGAGGTTAAGGGTGATGGTGTTATTGGTGAGCAACCTTATCTGAAAACGGGCGAGAGTTTCAGCTATACCAGTGGGACAATGATGGAAACTCCTGTGGGAACAATGGAAGGGAGTTATCAAATGTTAGCAGATGATGGGCAACATTTTGATGCAGAAATTCCACCTTTTATTTTGGCTTTGCCCAATATGTTGCATTAAGAGCTGATTTAAGGAAATTCTGATCAAGTCCAAAAGATTGGAAGCGACACTTTAGTGTCGCCTGTAAAGTATTGAAATACTGTTGTTTCGGGCGAGGCTAAAGCCCTCGCTTCCTACTTAATCAGAGCTTCCTTAAGAATGCTTACAATGAATGTTGTTATCTAATAAATTTTATGCCTATTGAGATATTTCTAAGCAGACTTCAACTAAATGAAATTTAGTACATTCCTACATACGCTTAATCCCATGAATCTGCATCGACAACCGTTTGCAGTTTATATCATCATCGGCTTGGTTTGTGGCTTAATTGCGGTTGCCTTTCACCTTTCGATTGAATATGTCTTTGATCACATTGTTGACTTCCAAAATAAACAATCCCGCTGGTTATCTATTATTTTAATGATTCTTGCTCCTGCTGTGGGAGGCTTAATTGTTGGTTTTGTACTCTATAAAATAGAACCTTCTGGTGGTGGTAGTGGTATCCCGCAAGCAAAAGCCGCGTATTGGAATAATGGTGGAATTTTATCCTTTCGAGAGACATTTTGGCGATATATTTTGGGTGTGGTCTCTATTGGTAGTGGTAATAGCTTGGGTAGAGAGGGGCCAACCGTACATTTATGTGCGTCGCTTGCATCGGTGATTGGGCAACGCTTGAAGTTAAGGGAAGAGTCATTTCGTGAGATGATCCCTGTGGGTATTGGGGCAGGTATTGCAGCGGCTTTTAATGCACCGCTTGCCGCAGTCACATTTGTTATTGAAGAATTATTGTTACACGAATATAAGACAAAAACTATCGCAGGGATTGTATTTGCATCTGTCATTGCCGCATCCGTTGAGCGAATCGCCTTAGGGGCTAACCCTATTTATAATGTAAATCTTCCTGATTTTGGCCTTGATTGGTGGATGTTGATCAGTATTCCTATTGGTGTTTTTGGTGGTTTCTCTGGTAATTTCTTTATTCAAGGCTTATTAAAAACACGCAAAAAATTTAAAGAGTTAAAACAAGTTCCTGTATGGTTAAAACCAGCTATTGGTGGTTTTCTAATGGGCATTGTCGGTACAACCGTATATTTGACGACAAGTCACCATGGTTTATTTGGTTTAGGCTATGAAGATTTGAATGATGCTTTAAATGGTAAGTTGTTGGGTGTAACCTTAATTATTCTTTTTGTCGGTAAGATTTTAGCGACTATTTTAAGCTATTCATCAGGCGGTAGTGGTGGTATTTTTGCACCAACATTATTTATGGGTACGATGATGGGGAGCTTTATCGGCTACTCTACTAGTATGTTGTTTTCAATTGATTCTGTCATTATTGGTGGCGCAGCCCTGATGGGGATGGGGGCTTTCTTTGCCGGCTCAATTCGTGCCCCCTTCACATCTGTTTTGATTATCTATGAAATGACGCATAATTATTCCCTTGTTTTACCGTTGATGTTTGGCAATATGATTGCGTTTAATATTGCTGAAAAGATAAGTCATACGAGAGTTTATGATTCCTTACTTGTGCAAGATGGAATTTTCTTAAATTATCATAGTGATAAAGATAGAGGCTCATGACATGAGTAATCGAGTTGCGATTATTGGTGGCGGCATCATCGGGATGATGACAGCCAAAATGTTAAATCAGCAAGGTGCAGATGTAATCTTGCTTGAAAAAGGTCTATTAGGAAAAGAGTCTTCTTGGGCGGGTGGCGGTATTATTTCCCCGTTATATCCTTGGCGATATGCTGATGAAATTTCCCAACTTGCACAATATGGACAGCAACACTATCAATCTGTTTGTCAGGGATTACTGGATGAAACAGGTATTGATCCAGAATGGCTTCAATCTGGTTTATTGATGGTTTCTCATGATGAACTGGCTGATGCTAAGGCGTGGGCGAGTCGTTTTTCTGCTAATTTAGCTATCATAAATGATTCCAATTCATTGCAAGAAATTGAGGAAAAGATTAACCCTGAGTTTCAAAAAGGTATGTGGATGCCGGATATTGCACAGCTTCGTAATCCTCGAACCTTGAAGTCGCTCAAAGCTAGCTTAGAAAAAAATAATATTGATATTCGTGAACAAACAAAAGCCATTGATTTTATTAAGAATAAAAATAATCAGATTACAGGGGTTAACACCAATAAAGGCATTATTGACTGTGATAGCGTTATTGTCACCACTGGTGCGTGGAGTGGGCAGTTTGCAGAATTAAGCCGTATTGCGGTGAATGTGAAACCCGTTTTAGGCGAAATGATTTTATTTAAATGCGAGCCTAATCAACTCAAGCGAATTATTTTACATAAAGGGCGTTATCTCATCCCAAGAAAGGATGGTCGAATACTTTGTGGTTCAACCTTGGAACTTGCAGATTTTGATAAACGCACGACGGATACAGCAAGAAAAGAGTTACAACAAGTGGCTTACGAAATGGCTCCTTTCTTAAAAGAAGCTACTATTGAACATCATTGGTGCGGGCTTCGCCCTGGTTCACCTAATGGTATTCCCTATATTGGCGAACATCCTGAAATTCAGAACTTATATGTCAACACAGGGCATTATCGTTATGGTGTCGTCATTGGCTTAGGTTCGATAAAACTGTTGCTTGATCATCTAAATGGCGAGTCATCATTTATGGATATTAATGATTTTCGCCTAGATAGAGTGAGAGAACCAACCGCAGAGTTTAAGCTGGCTTAAGCTGTAGGGTGGCGTTTTAAGTCACTGATGTTACGCACTACAATTATCAACGCAGTTTCGTAGCCTTGAACTTTTAGCAATTTTATTAATAAAAGAGGTCGGGCTACGAGTTCATTTCTTTTGTTCGACCAAAAGAAACGAACCAAAGAAAAGGTCGCCCAACTTATCGCTATTCCCAAAAAATGCACTAATTTATCGGATCGTGTGAACTCACTACACTCCGCAAGCTACGTTTCGTTCAAACATGCACACGATTATTCCGATAAATTAGCCCATTTTTTGGGGCGATAAACATGGGATTTTAAAAGCACTCGCTTCGCATCGTGCTAATAAAGACAAGCTTTTAATCTGTGTTTA
>JALVRY010000098.1 GCA_027024625.1 Thiotrichaceae bacterium | reverse complement strand
TAATTGAGCACTGAAAGGGGATGTCATGTAGTTGTCGATATATATTGGCGGGTTTCTCTACAATATCATCAGCATAATAAGGTACTGGAATCTTATTAATCTTTAAACCATAGGCTTTTCCAAATACATCAACTACTTTATCTTCTGCCACATCATGTAATGGCTTATTCTCATATTGCTTGTGATGAACCGTTTCACGAAAAAGAAAATCTTGAAGCCGTAAGTCCAGCCTCATTGTAGAACGATGATAAACCTTATCCCCCGAACATTTTCTTTTTTCATCCCATGTATCTTTACTTCGACACTCTCGCCATTTTTTAACAAAGCGAATAGCTTTACTCTTTTTTGCTTCATTTTCTAATTTTTTATAAATCGATCGCCATAGTTGGCCTAACGGCTCATGCCGAGAAACAGGACGGCTAGAAAAAGATTTCACAAAACAATTATCAAGAAAGTCTAACATCTCCTCACAGGCTTGATCAACGCCATCAAATACAATTTGATCAATACTGGAAATCGATAGATGTGAAAAATCCGAACACTGCTTCAGCCAAAATGTCGTAAATTTAAGCCTAAAATACCATGTATAATGTTCTTCATAAGAGCGAACACCACCCTCAAGTTCATACACTTCTTCCAAACGGGTAATTCGATCAATTTTTAATAAATTTTCTAAACCTTCACCCATTATTGTGAGGTATAGAGCATACAAATAAGAAACCCCTTTAACACTGACAGCAATACAATCTGTAATCAAACGTCTTAATAGCTTTTCTGAACCATCATGAATACAGCTTACCCCTCGTCTATCATCCGTCTCATCTGTCAATATCCGTGACAAGCTAACCCATAGCTGGGTTAACTCATTATTTTCATTTGAAAAGTAGTCATCACTATAGCCTTTAGTAATCCCCCGCATCACCGAATAGGCAATAGCTCGTGCAACCAAGGGTTGAAGATCAGGACGATCTGGCGACCAAAAACTTGTATCAATATAACTGATATCTTCTGTTGATTCCGATACGCTAATATGATCACCCTCATCCAGTTCACGTCCCACATTATCCCAAAGTTGCTGACTATTTACTCGCATCGATTGTGACCATCCATGCAACAACATTGGGGTAACATTAGCATCAGATTCACCCACTAATGCACTGAGTAAATGTAATGTATCAGAACGAAGATCAATCGTTCGGTTGGATAAGAAATCATTAAATATCCCAATTTCTCGACGGCGATCTACACTTGGACGAGGATAACGCTGCAAACCAAAATCCAATGATTTGCCAAAATTTTGCTGCTGTGTTTTTAGACTGGAGATATGGCGTTCTATACGATAGTGCAGCCCACGCCTTAGTATGAGAAACGCCATTGGCTTTAAACCTTGGTTTTCTCTTTTGCTGCTCGATAGTAAATTTGATTTTTTTGCTTCTTGGAAAAACTGAACTTTGTCACGAAAAATTTGCTGCTTTAATATCTGTAAAGCACACAAAGCAAAATAGTGTTGCCGTTCACCCCTAACCCACACATCACCCGTCCATATTTCACCAATTCGATTAAACAAACACTTTTTTACTTTTGATAGTGATTTATTTCTATTAGCACCCTCCTTGCTGCTCCAATAATCGACCGCATCATTAGGTGTGGGGTAACGTATTATTGCCTGATCTGTTATTTGAGCAGGCGTTTTTCCCTTACAATCTGGGTGATCATCCCAACCTCCAAAAATATAAGCCTCTTCATAACGCAGTGGCAAATACAAGGTCGGGGCATGTAAGGAATCAATAATACTCTGCTGTAAATGCCTTATTTCTAAGATCAAAATATCCAAACGATCTACCGTATCAAGAAATGCCAACAGATATAAATTATCTTTAGCCATAGGAAAACAATATTTGTCTGTCTTTTTCTTCATGATACACCCTGCCTAAATCGAAAATGCCGATGAAAAAATCTCAAGTAACATAAAAAAGCTAGCTAAAGCACCCGCTTGGATAAAGCGTAATACTGTTCCCATCTCCTCTATCCCCTTACTGATCTGTTTATCGCTTGGAATATCAGAAATAACATTAAGAATTTGTTGGGGAATTAATTCCAAATGCACGTTGTAATAGCC
>JALVRY010000097.1 GCA_027024625.1 Thiotrichaceae bacterium | reverse complement strand
ATATTATGGTGCTGGCGCGGGAGCTTTGCCAACAGGTTCAGCCATTGTTGCGGATTTAGTCGAAATCACGCGCTCACTAACAACGGATCCAAGCAATCGCGTGCCGCATCTTGCCTTTCAAGCAAATGCCCTAGCTGATTTGCCAATTTTACCCATAGAAGAGATAGAAACTGCTTATTATCTGCGCCTCTCAGTTTTGGATAAACTGGGCGTGTTAGCCCACGTCACAAATATTCTCAGTGACAATGGTATTAATATTGAAGCCATTATCCAAAAAGAACCCCTTGCTGGTGTTGATCATGTATCAATTGTTATGCTCACCCATAAAGTGCAGGAAAAACAAATGAATAAAGCCATAGATGCGATTGAAAAATTAGATGGCATCACGGGAAAAGTGGTTCGGATTCGTTTAGAAACATTGGCTCGTTAAGTATTTTGGAGTGCAATGGAAGCTTGCACTCCTTGACATAATATAGTTGATACGCTATATTACCAAATCCTTATTTACCATAAATAAAAATCTTTAAGATTCTGTTGTAAAAAGATTGGAGGGGAATGTTCTTCACTTAAATAGAAGTCCAAGAAAGTTTTGTCCCTCCTTAAGAGCGAATTTATTTAACTGATGTTACGCACTCCATTTCAGAAACTAGGGCAACCACAAGGGATTGCCCCTACAAACCGCGATTTCATGTAGGGGCAATCGGTTGCCCCTTTTGAACTAGAGTGCGTAACATCAGTTATTTAAAAAAGCATAGCTCTGGTACAGAATTTTTCAGGATAACTATAATAAAGAGGAATATTTGTGTCTTTTGAGAATTTTGATTTACACCCTTCCATTTTAAAAGCTGTACAACGATGTGGCTATACCACACCAACTTCTATCCAATCCGAAGCTATTCCAAAGGTTCTTGCTGGATTTGATGTAATTGCTTCAGCCAACACTGGAACTGGCAAAACCGCGTCTTTTGTGCTACCAGCCTTACAACGTATCAGCAAACGGCGTTTTAATAGAAGAAAATACGGGAAACCTTCAGTTTTAATACTGACACCGACACGAGAACTAGCTAATCAAGTCAGTCAAGCCATACGCACTTATGGAAAATTTTTGCGTTTTTCCAGTATTAGCCTTGTTGGTGGAGTGCCTTATGGGCCACAATTAAAAAGTCTATCACGCCCAGTTGATATTGTTGTCGCCACCCCTGGACGTTTAATAGATTTGATGAATCGCAGAAATATTGATTTATCTGAAGTCAAGTTTATGGTACTTGATGAGGCAGATCGTATGCTAGACATGGGATTTGTCGATGAAGTGACTAAAATTGCTGACATGACTGCTGCTGAACGTCAAACAGTATTATTCACAGCTACTTGGGATAATACCTTAGCTGCGTTAGCGCAACGTTTGCTCAATGAACCTCAACGTATTCAAATAGATACCAAAAATACTCAACAAAACATTGAACAACGCTTACATGTTGCAGATGACCTTGAGCATAAAAATCGCCTACTGGATTACTTACTTGAAGATGAACTCTTGACACAAGCCATTATATTTTCTGCAACCAAAGTGGGAGCAGATAGACTAGCTAAAGAGCTTCGCGCTCAAGGACATGCGGCAGCAGCCTTACATGGTGATATGAAACAAGGAGCGCGTAATCGTACTTTGACAAATTTGCGTAGAGGAAAATTACGTTTATTAGTAGCAACGGATGTCGCCGCACGCGGAATTGATGTCTCCACCATTAGCCATGTGATCAATTTTGACATTCCACGCTTTGCTGAAGATTATGTACACCGTATTGGTCGTACTGGACGTGCTGGAGCTGGGGGGACCGCTATTTCATTCGCATTGCCTGATGACTTAATGCACTTAGAGCGAATTGAACGCTACACTGGGCAAAAGATACCCCAGCAGGTAATTTCTGGGCTGGAACCAACCCGCCGCTTGAGACGTCCAAAGAGTAAAAAGCGTAATTCTCGTCGTGGTTACTCAGCCCAGAATAATCGAAGTTCTTATAGAGCAGCAACTAAGAATGGTGGTCGTTATCGCAATAATCAGCCGCCTGCTCATGCTCATAACAGACGGCAACGTAATATTAGTCAAGGTTAGTTAATAGACT
>JALVRY010000096.1 GCA_027024625.1 Thiotrichaceae bacterium | reverse complement strand
GTGTAGTGAGTTCACACGATCCGATAAATTAGTGCATTTTTTGGGAATAGCGATAAGTTGGGCGACCTTTTCTTTGGTTCGTTTCTTTTGGTCGAACAAAAGAAATGAACTCGTAGCCTGACTCCTTTTTTCAATAAAATTACTAAAAGTTCTAGGCTACGAAACTGCGTTGATAGTTGAAGTGCGTAACATTAGTTAAGGAAACTGATTAAGTCCAAAATATTGGAAGTGACACTTCAGTGTCGCCTGTAAGGTATTGAAACACTTTGTGTCTCGGGCGAGGCTAAAGCCTCACTTCCTACTTGATCAGAGTCTCCTTAATAAAGCCACATTTTTTAGCACTACTCAGCCAAAGCATAAACCTATTTTGCTAGGGGAGCGTTTAACTGAGTAGCAATACAATACACTTGATCATTTTATGTTTATTGCTCCTGATATTGATACGTTTAAAGCTAACTTTATTCACGGCTTAAAAGAAATGCTAAGCCCCGATGGTCTCGGGGCTTTTATTCTTGTGCTTGCAAATAGCATGCAAGATAAGGAACTGCATTTTGCTTTAAAGGATGTGCTGGAAGACAATTTTTCTCTGTTGAGTGATATTGATATATCTAATGCTCCAGAAGATGATCGTGTTGTGTTTACTGCTTTAAAAGCGTCTGGTATCGCAGATTTATATCAATGGAAAACCTATAAAAAAGAACCGTGGGAGTTAATTTATAACCCACTGCGAGCTTTACGTCCTGCCCGAGCTGCACAGCAAGTCATTAGGGAAATCCAGCAAGCTTTTGATGCAAGTAAATTCAACTTTAACAAGCCATTTTTACGTCCAGAAATACTATGGGAAGGTCAGTACCAAGATGTTGCAATGCGGGTGCTGTATAATAAGTTCCCATTTGCTCCGTGGCATTTATTGATTGTCCCCGATGCAGAGAAAGAGCAGCCACAGTTTTTAACACAAGCTACGCATGACATGATGATGCAACTGGCTGGTGAGCAAGCGAGTATTTTTACAGGCTTTGGTTTGGCTTTTAATAGCTTAGGTGCATATGCCTCAATTAATCAATTACATTTTCAGGGCTTTATTAAAGATGAGCCTTTGCCCATTGAATCAAGCCATTGGAAGCATAATGGGGGAGAAGCAGATTATCCATTAGATTGTTATCGCTGTAATAGCAGTGAAGAAGCGTGGCAGTTAATTGATAGCTATCACCAGAAAAATCAAGCCTATAACCTATTATATCGTTCAAATTATTGCTATGTATTGCCTAGAAAACTACAGGGAAGCGTTGTATTAGCAGAATGGGCACAAGGCACAGCTTGGTATGAATTATGCGGAGTGTTTACCTTGTCTAATGAAGTAGATATTGATGTTTTATCGGCTGGTGACATTGAGAAAACATTGCAGCAACTTAGGGTTTAGTGGTTGTTGGTTGTTGACGGTAAGAAAGTGAAAATTAACCGCAGATAAACGCAGATAAACGCGGATAAACGCAGATAAACGCAGATAAACGCAGATAAACGCAGATAAACGCAGATAAACGCAGATAAACGCGGATATTTGAGTAGATTATTTGTTCCATGAATACTTGCACAGTCTCTAAAGTGTCACTTCCAATTAATATTTGTGTTTATCTGTGTGCATCTGTGGTTAATGCCTGTTGCTTCGCTAATCCCTTTCCATTTTATAAATTAAATCAAAGCCTTGGTTTTCGCCTGATTGTGCTTCTAGTGTGAGTCGTTTGTTGATTCGGTATTCGATGGCAATATGTTGTAGGGTATCGAAAATACCGACGATGTACTTCAGGTAGAGGTCAGGCCCTAAGCGTTTACCGAGTTCGAGTTTGCTGGATTTTAGTCCATTATCTGAATTGATATTAACGGAGTCGAGACCTAGCGATGTGCCTATCGATCTTGCAATGCCTTCTCCGCCAGATACGCCTAAGCTGGTAATTGCACCGAGTAACATTTTACTTTGGTCACCAGAGGCTTCTGATAATTTCCGACCTGTGAGTAAATAACTGAGAATATCGGTTTGCGATAAGCTTGGGTTGGAGAATAGCTTGGTCTTTGGTTGTTGCACGGTTCCTGTTAGGTGAATACCTGCTTCAATATCAGGCAGATTACGAACGGCTTTGATGTCCATGCCAGGATTATCGACAGGTCCATTAAAAACTAAACGTCCCTGAGTGATTTTTAGGTCTTGTCCATAGGCTTTATAAACACCATTGCTAACTTTTACACTACCTTGGGCAAATAATTCTTGTTGCTGTTCTTGTACGCGGAATCTACCTGATAAGTTTGCTTTTAAACCAAAACCAGAAAAGCTGACTTTATTGCCAATAATGATGTTGACATTGGGGTGGATTTTGAAGGGAACAGACTTCATTCGCCGCTTTGCTCCACCTCTTTTAGATGCTGTATTTCGCCCAAGTACCACAACATCATCGGACTCATAAATAGCAGTAGTTGGGAGTTCATTGAGTGTAATACGTGTTTCTGGAATGCTTAGTGTGCCAGTGATATTAACGGCTTTGGGAGTGGCATTAATAGCAAGATCAGGAGAGATTAGCCCCTTGATTTCATAGGTGTCCATAAAATCTAGATTATTTCCACGTAGGCGGACTTGGGCTTTCCAGTTATCTGCTTTTGTTCCGCTGAGGCTACCTGTGATATTTAACTTTCCTTTGCCTGATTGCAAACTGCCAGATATGTTTGCCTGATTAGCTTTTTGAGAGATGACACTCACATTGATATGTTGAATTTCTGTGCCAGTTTCTTGCAATGAAAAACTACCATTGATGAGGTTTGCCTTGCCTGTAATTTGTGGTTGTGCGAGTAAGCCAGATACCTTGATTTGACTGTTAAGTTGTCCCTTTAATTGCTGAATTTCAGGAATAAGTTTGTTTGCCCATCTGATGCTTGGCATATCCAGTTTTATCTGAGCATTGATACTGTGCTTAGATGTATTTTTAGCAAGCTGTACAGTGGCATTGCCAGATAAATCACCTCGATTCTGGATATGTGCTGAGAAGTTGCTAGTGATTTTTTGTCCTCGCTGTTTTGCATCTAAACGGGCATTTTTATACTGCAAGGTCTGTGCTTTGCCGCCGTCTGGCTTAATTGTGAAGCTATTATCAGCTAGACGGAGTTTTATCGTTCCTGATTGCCTATTAATATCAAAATCGGCGTTGGCTGTACCTGCAAGACCAGTGATATTGGACGGAAGTTGGGATTTTAATAAACTTAAAGGAACATTTTGCAATGCACCCTTGGCTTGCAGACCTGATTTTGCATTCCATTTGTTTGTGGAACAGGCAAGTGCTGAGTGACTTTTTAAGCAGAGTTTGCCACTGCTAAAGTGTTGTTGACCAGCGGTAATTGCGACAGGCGAGCTTAACGTCCAGTTGCCTGCGGCGGTTTTATCTAAGGCTAGGCTTTTGATTGTGCCCTTCCATTGCTTTTGTTTCCAACCACCCTGTGCTTTGAGTTTTATATGTGCTTCTGGGTGTTGCAAGCTGAGTGAAAGTTGATGTTTTTCAAGTGTTCCTTCGCCATCGGCAATCAGTGATTTTATGGTTTGGTCGGCTGTTTTGAGTTTGTTTAATTTAGCTTTTAAGCGATATCTTGTATTTTTTTGTTGAATATCTAGCTTGATAGATGCTAATCGGTAATCTTGGTAGCGTAGTGAGCTGCCATCTAATGTGGCTTGCCCCTGTGGTTTTGCCAGTGTGCCTTGTAATTTGCCACTACCTTTAAGTTTACCGCTTAAACCTTTGTATAACTGGCTGAGCTTTTTGCCGTCGAGTTTCCATTGTAGATCAAATGGCTCGCTGGCTTGCCCGTCGACAAAGAGTGTATTGCGTCCACTGCTTAGCTGTACTTTTTCGACATTGATTTGCTTGCCATTAATTTGTATTTTTCCCTTACCGTTTAATGCGTAGCCTTGTAATTTACCGCTGAGTGATTGCAAATCGATAGTGGCATTGGTTTTATTGTTTTTGTGGCTACCTTTTGAGCTAAGTTGGCTACTGACAACGGCGGGAAAGTCGGGAAGTACTTTCTTTGTGTGGATTTTATTCGTGTTGAGTTTTAAATCCCATGTAAGCTCCTTGCCCCAAGTAACATCCCCTGTTGCTTCAGCCGAACCTTTTAAGGCTTCTAAGTGGAGTTTTTCAATGGTGGCTTGATTGCCTTTAAGATGTATTTTTCCATTGGCAGTTAGGGGTGAATCTTGGAATGTGCCTTGTAGTTTTTGCAAGTCAATTACGCCATTCACTTGTTTGTCTTTTAATGTGCCTTGGGCATTAAACTGGGTGGATAATGTTGCAGAGTATTTAGGAAGTAGCTTGGCTGTTTCGATATTTTTTGTTTTTAATTTTAAATCCCAAGCCAGCTGATCACCCCAGCTAATATGCCCTTTGCCATCAATTGTGCCTGCTAATGCCGTTGCGTGGAGAGTTTTGATTTTTGCTTGGGTGCCGTTTAAATCTATTTTTCCTGTTGCAGATAAGGGATAGCCTTGTAGCTGACCATCTAAGCTTAATAAATCAATACTTCCTTTTACTTTATCGCCTTTTAAGCTGCCCTGTGTTGTGAATTTGGTGGAGAGTTGAGCAGGAGTATCGGGAAGGATTGCTTTGGTGTTGATATTGTCGGCTTGTAGGTCAAATTTCCAATCAAATTTAGCTTGATCATCCCATTTGATTTTGCCTGTTGCTTCAGCTTTTCCTTGTAATACGGATAATTTAAGCTGTTGGATTGCTAAGTCGTGGTCGCTTCCTGTTGCAGTAATATCAAGCTTGCTATTTCCGTATTCTTTGGAGTTAAGTTTTGCTTTTCCTGTCAGTGTATAAGTATCAATTGTGCCATTGAGTTTAAAACTTCCGCTTGCTTTGCCATGTTTGGGGTGCTTGTAACTTAGTTTGAGGTCACTGTTTGCATCATAAGGGCTATTGAGGTTTGCATCGCCATTGAGTGTTATTTGTACTGGTTCATTATCTAAAATGGGTTGGGCGGTAAAATTAGAAATTTCTAAGCGACCATCCTTGGTGAAGGCAGAAAGTTGTACATTGTTGATTTTTTGCTTGAAATCACCTTTTTGGATGTTGAGTTGTTTGATACTAAGGTTGGTAACATCAATATCTAGGGGGAGAGCAAGGACAAAGGATTCGCTAGGTGCGGTATCACTGTGTTTTGGCAAGACCACATCTAAGGTATCTGCGGTTAAGGTTTTAACTTGAAATATACCCTGCTCTAAGTCGGAGAAACTATTCTCTAAATGAAGATTTTTTGCATGAATAGCTTGATTCGGTGTTTTCCAATCTAGTTTTTTTATTTGTAGATCATGAATCAAGCTACCCTTAACGCCTTCAATCTGGAGATTAGGTGATAACTTTTCGGCAATTTTTCCAAAAAGCTGCGAACCCGATTCGGTAATACTCAGTAGCCCAAGAGTGAGAATAATGAGAAACAGAATGAAGAATAGCCATGTTAATGCGCTTAACAACTTTCTCATTTGTCTATAACTCTGGTCCAATGCTGAGGTGTAAATGTGGATCTGCAAGATTATCGCTAGGCCATGCTACATCGATACTAAAAGGACCAACAGGGGATTTCCAGCGTACCCCTAAACCTGCCCCAGCTTTTAAATCAGGGCTTTTCCAGTCATGGAAGGCATTGCCTGTATCAACAAATGCGGCTGCACCCCATTTATCATTAATGGGATGATCATATTCTAGGCTAGCACTGAATATGTTTTTTCCACCAATTACTTTTCCATCCGCATTTTTTTCGCCTAATGTTTCGTAACCATAACCACGTACGCTATTACGCCCACCTGCAAAATAACGGAGAGATTGAGGGAGTAAGTCAAAATCTTCGGCAAGAACAGCTCCAATGTTAAAGCGTGAGACTACCTTTCCTGATCCCACCGGTGTTAGGAATTTAGCATTGAGGTCGGTTTTTAAAATATTTTGTGTACTGAATAGATTATTTTGAGCACCTTGAATATCTATGGCTAAACGCTGACCTTTGTTTGGGTAAACAGTATCGTTCCGTTGTGTTCTCTCAGCTCTTGCTCCAAATAAGAGGTAATTTGTTCCAAATTTATCCTCGTTTTCAATTTGTGTGTAGTCTCTTAAATATTTGATAAAAGCAGTTTGTTGAAAATTACCTGCATTTTTGTGCGTATATTGAGCACCAAACTCTGCACTGGTACTTTTGATGTCATTGTTTATTTCTCTACTTAACTTAATGTTATAAAACACATTTTCAGTTTGTGGGTGATGTAGAGGAACGGTATAACGTGACTCAAGTGAAGAAGCCCATTCAGAAACTTTCACCTCATGTTGTAAGCGCCGCCCCTTGGAGCCAGTCCAGTGGCGTTGCATTTTTGCACTACTACGAAGCCCTGTATCTGTGCCGTAACCTAATCTAAATTCATACTCGGTTCGTTTCCTCGGTGTTAATTCAATATCAATGGGGATACTGTGCTTATTTTTTTTGCTTTTATTGCTATTGATGATGACATCAGAATAATAGCCCGCTGTTTGTAGGTAAATTTGTTGTTCAGATAACTTGCTGCTGTCGTAAGGTTCACCTTCCTTAATTTGCACAAAGCGTTGGATATATTTTTCGCCCAAGATAT
>JALVRY010000095.1 GCA_027024625.1 Thiotrichaceae bacterium | reverse complement strand
GGCGTTAACGATTTCCATTGGCGATACTTTAATTTCATTCGCTTCCATTTAGCAGGAGGAATTTTTGACCATTTTTTCAACGACCTTTTTTCAGCTTTTGAGAAAGAATTCCATTTACTTTTATAGTTTTTTAAACTTTTCTTTTCTGCATTGGAAAGGCTATCCCAACTGAATGAATCCGCAGAAAGCATTGGGCTATAAACAAACATCAAAAGTAGTGGAATTATCAGAAAGGCTCTCATCATTTTATTATCCAGTTATTCACCAATATACATAAAGATCATTAGGAAATACTGACACGAGAACATGGCTAGAAAGAGGCTGCCAGTCTCCCTCACCATAAAATGATTACATAGGCTAAATTATAGCCAAACAATAACAACGATATAAAATAGAAAAGAAAATAACCCTATAAACAATGCAGCTCGTTATCGCTACATTATTACCTGAGTATATGCTAAAGAAATATTTTAGAACATACCCAAAATCTAGTCATTTGATGCCACTTTATTTGCATCATCACTACCACTATCTGCTACCGCATCATCCCAGTATTTTCCATATTTTTCCCACCAGCTCACGACTTCGTCAACTGTACTTGCACTATCTGTTGCTGCCATTGCTGATGAAGATCCCAGAAAACCGAAGGCAACAACCATAATCAAAATTCCATTTTTCATTGCTCTATCCTTGATGTATAGAGCTGTAGGTTTAGTATTCTATTCCATGAAACACTAAAAGATCATTCTTCAGCCTATTACTTAAACGCTTAATATTTTGTATTACGCTTAAACATGATAGGGAAAAACTATTCAAGCCACTCTATGTAGCACCCACAACCCAGCTACTGGCTCAAAACAAATAAACTATTACTCTAAACCTAGGTACTTACTCCAACTTTAGGATAGTTTAAACTCAGCATCAAGCCATTGGTACAGATCTAGATTATCAAAGAAATCCAAATCCTCTTCCGTCAGAAAAAATTCATCCCCGACATCAGTATCGACATCATCCAAAAAAATTGGTTCATCTTCTATTAAGTTTTGTTGTAATGATTCAGAAGAAGCGACCATATCGACATGATCAACGGTAGTGCTAGGTGTCTGCAAAACAACGTAGGAAGACACTGCAACCACAGCCAAAGATGCCAATAAAGTGATTGCTTTTGATTTCACTTTCCAAAACGAGAAAGTAGAACGACGCTCCAACGAGCTAACACGCACACGAGTCAGCTTTGACCTAAGTTCTGCACTCAGTGCATCAACATCCTTATCTAAACTTCCACAAATTATGGTATGTAGTTTATTATCATTCATTTACCAAATCTCCAAGCTTATCTCGCAAAGAGTGTACTGCACGGGAATAATGCGTCTTCACACTTCCTTGTGAACACTTCATTATATCTGCTGTTTCCGCAACACTATACCCCTCCCAAGCCCGTAATATAACGGCTTGCTGCTGTCGAAGCGGTAGATTTTTTATTGCTTCAAGTACATTCTTATTTATTTCCAGCTCTTGCAGATAATCATCTGGCTCTAAAAACTGTTCTTGAGGAACAGTATCTTCGGCAGGAACATCTACATCACCAAATCCAAAAAACACTCGCCAGCGATTTCTGACTTTTTGTTTTCGATGCCAATCATTGATTTTGCTATACAAAATTGTATGAAAAAGAGGAGCTAGTTCACCTAATGGACGGTCTGAATATTTTTGCACAAGCGTAAACATTGCATCCTGCACAATATCCAAAGCTTCTTCCTCATCTTTTGTGTTGATTCTTGCAACAACAAAAGCTCGACGCTCCACCGTCTTGAGAAAAGATTCCACCTCATCCACTGCTTTCAGACCTTACTCCTTAAACCAAACTCTAATAGACAAAATATTAAGTAGGTTTCAAACTTTGTCCAGATTACAATTGTAAAAAAGTTCTAATCTTGCAGTGGTTTTAATTTAAACTTTGCCCACTCTAACGCATAGACTAAACTTTGGTTGACAGAGTGTAGTTATAATTAAAAATTTATCTGTACATTTTTTACTCTAGGAGGCTATCTAATTTCAGACAACCTCTCTAGTACAACAATTTAATTTATGGAACGAAATCCATAAACATAAGGAGATAGACCTTGCCATGAAGTGGAGAAATAGCAGACGTAGCACGAATGTAGATGATTTAAGGGGGAGAAGATCAATAGGTCGCCGTGGTGGAATGAAGTTAGGTGGCATTGGTATCGTCATACTATTCGTAGTCGGTCTACTCTTTGGTGAAGATCCTATAAAACTACTCAACTTAGTGACAAGTTCTGGCGGATCGCTTACAGATCAACATGATTCATCAATGCCTCCCGCAAACGACGAAGGGGCAGAGTTTGTTAAAAGTATTTTAGGTAGTATTGAAGATGTGTGGAACGAACAGTTACCTCTTCAGGCAAACATAAATTACATAGAACCTCGCTTAACCTTATTCACATCAGCAATTAATTCTGCTTGTGGTATGGCATCGGCAGCAAGTGGGCCTTTTTATTGTCCTGCCGATTCTCGAGTCTACATCGATTTAGCCTTTTTCAAAGAATTACGCAACTTAGGTGCTCCCGGTGACTTTGCTCAAGCCTATGTGTTAGGGCACGAAGTGGGGCACCATGTCCAAAATATACTTGGCACATCCACAAAAGTTGATCAAATACAACGCCAATCTTCCCAACGTCAGGCAAATCAAATTTCTGTTTTGCTAGAACTACAAGCCGATTGCTATGCAGGCATTTGGGCACACTACAGCGAAAAAAATAAACATTGGTTAGAACAAGGCGACTTGGAAGAAGGTATACGTGCTGCTACTGCTATTGGTGATGATCAACTACAACGCAATGCTGGACGTAGAGTTAATCCTGATGCATTCACACATGGCACCTCAGAGCAACGTAAACATTGGCTTGCGGTAGGCTTAAAATATGGTGATATGAATAAGTGTAACACCTTTGATTCCCTAAGATAATCGCATGAAAATACCGCGTTTTTACACAGAACAGACATTGGAAGTCAGAAAAGTCATAAAACTTCCCAAAGAAATTCATCGCCATGCCATTCAAGTGCTGCGGTTAAAAGCCGAAGCAGCACTTATTTTATTTAACGGACAGGGCGGTGAATATCTTTGCCAAATTTGTCATATTGAAAAACGCCAATCTCAAGTAAAAGTTATAAAATTTAACGATATTAATCGTGAATCTACTACTTTCACCACACTTGCTCTAAGTCTAATAAAGCCAGAAAAAATGGATTATGCGATCCAAAAAAGTGTGGAGCTTGGAGTGAATAATATTCAGCCTATTATTAGCGAACGCAGTATTATTCGTATTAAAGCTAATCAAATTGAAAAAAAAATATTACGCTGGAAAAATATTATCATCGCCGCTTGTGAGCAATCAGGTCGCACTGCTATTCCAACTATCCAAGCCCCTATTTCATTGGAGACACATATCAGTCAAGCAGCTAAAGTACAACGCATTGTTATGCTGCCCAAGGCGAAACATCCATTATCTGAATTAAACTTAGAAAATTCTATTGAATTATTCATTGGGCCAGAAGGCGGCTTTACCGATCAAGAAATTATTTTGTGCAAAAAAAACAACATCCAAGCCATTCAATTTGGCACGCGGATATTACGAGCAGAAACTGCCGCCATCGCAGGTTTATCCTTATTGCAAGCCTATTCTGGCAATTTATAAGCCCCTCAATCACTGAAATTAATACGAAATAACTAAAATAAAGCTTTAGTTCAAAAAGACACCTTGTAGAATTACGTTAAATCAACAACTTGCTTGATATTCTTCAGAAAACACTAAAACTAATAAAATTACCCAAAAAACAAAAACAGCTCGTTTATCGGCTATTTTTTATTATGTCAATCATTGTTTGTATATTTACCACAGTGCAATAAATAAAGCGTGATTTTAAAAATATGAGACCTTTACATGAAGGGATGACAAGAGAAAAAAGAGCATGATCTTTCTTATTTTGTTTAAAAATAAAGGTAATAGCCAAGCTATTGGCTGATTTTTTTAAACAAAATAGGGGAAATTCAAGCCTTTTTATTCGTTAGATCTTTCGTGAAAAAGTCTCAATATAAATATATTTCTAAGAATCCAAAAATAATAGCACACAACAATAACTACAACAGTGAGAAAAATTATGAACAAACCCACTCATAAGTTGTTGGGGGCCCTACCCTATGTATTTTGCTCTGTTGGCATTCTTGCTAGCAATGCAGTATATGCTGAAAGTGTTCCCCTAACACTAGAAGAAAAAGTCATTATCAAGGAAGTTCCAGCACCTTGCCCTGCTACACCCACAACTGCAAGAGCACCATCAGCATCTGGCTCAACCCAAACTGCTGAGCCTTGCGTTGCAAGGGGCCCTTTAAAATTTGTCGGTGGTAATACTCGTCTTAGCGTAGGAATTGACTCGGAACTAACAACACGTGCCGACCTTAGCCACGTATTCTCTGAGACAGAAACCAGCACAACCAGTGCAGAAGCATGGGTTGGCATTGATCCATTTGCCGATGATGATGAATTAGAGCCTAATTTAACGGGAGCAGGAGCAAAGTTAAATCACAACTGGGTAAGTAAAAACAAAAACGGCCAAGTTGAGCATGTTAATAAAGCATTTATTGCCATTGATCAAAATGCTAAACGCCGTCGTAAAGCAACAGCAGGTTATGGTCAGGAAAATAAAGATTTATTTTGGGAAGCTTACGGTAGCAAAGGGTTTGGAAAAGACTTTTGGGTAGGTGAAGACGAAGACTATAACGAAATCGTTGAAAGAGGCTACGATTATGGAGTGGGTGCAAAAGTCGGTAAAATGTTTGATGAACATTTAGTCCGTGTACGTGCAGGTCTTGATTATGAGTGGGCTAATAATTATGCTGAATATGATGAAGATAGACCAACCCAAATCACCGCATCCATTGGCGCTGAAAAGTTCTTCCAAGACTCCCCTCATAGTGTTTCCGTCAATGCATCTTATTTTAGAAAAGCAGGTGGAGCAGAGTCACTAAAACAATCTGGAGCACGCGGGAATATCAATTACCGCTATGACATCGGCAAAAACATCTTCCGATCTGACCAGAAATTCCGCCGTGTTCGTGTTGAAATCCCCGGAACACCTCGCCCTCCACAATACAGAAAAGAACTGGTTAAAAATACAATGGAGCTAGAGGCAGACAACTTCTTTAAGTTAGACAGTGCCACTCTCACACCTAAAGCAATCAAGCGCTTGGAAACTGTTATCGCACGAATTCGTCAATCAGGCCATGAGGGTAATATTCGTATTACTGGAAACACTTGCGACCTTGGCTCTCTTGCACATAACCAAAACTTATCAGAGCGTAGAGCTGAAGCTGTTAGACAATTCTTCATCTCTAAAGGGTTTAGAGCAAATGAGTTAATTAGTCGTGGACTAGGAGAGACACATCCTAAGTATCCAAACACACCAGCGGAAGGACATAAAAACCGCCGTGTAGATATTGAATACGTCACAGTACAAAAGAAATTCAAAAAAGTATTGGTTGACCCAGGTGGTCCAGGTGAGCCAAAAATCACTTGGCGACAAGAACGATGCCCTACTCCACCAATTTGGGTGCAACGCGCTTTACATAACCAGATCCAGTACAAAACTACTGTTGATGACTATCGCACCATCGGCAACAATGCAAATGATGATGAAGACGATGATAACGGCGGCGGAAACGGCGGCGGAAACGGCGGCGGAAACGGCGGCGGAAACGGCGGCGGAAACGGCGGCGGAAACGGCGGCGGAAACGGCGGCGGAAACGGCGGCGGGAACGGCGGTGGAAACGGCGGTGGAAACGGCGGTGGAAACGGTGGCGGAATGACTGCCAACCATGCACCAACAGCTGTTACTGACTTCTTAACCACATGGGTAAATGAGCCGGGCGGTCTAAAAATCAACACCGCATATTTGCTACAAAATGACCATGATATTGATGGTGACAGCATACAATTCACAGGAATTATTGTCCCACCAACCAACGGAACAATCAAAGACCTTGGCAATGGCTACTTGCTCTACACACCACGTCATAACTTCTGTGGAAAAGACTCATTTAGCTATTCAATTTCTGATGGTAAAGGCGGTACAGCAACTGCAACAGCCTATATTGATGTCCTCAAATCAGGTTATTAAACAAACACAGTTGCAAACCATGATACATTGTAGGGGCTGTCTAGAATTGTAAATATGCCTTTTAGAATGAATCAGAACCAAAAGCCGTAGCAAATGCTACGGCTTTTTTTATGCCAAGCCATTTATTGTCTACATCACAATGTTACACTTAAACATTCACTTGAAAAAATGAGCTTAAATGGACATTCATATTACTCACAAAGCAACAAAGCCTAAAAAGAAAAGAAAATGGCTACGTTGGCTACTAGAACTATTATTGGTCGTCGTCATTCTTTTTGGTGTCCGCACATGGCAACAATATGGAATGATTGACGGTGAAGCGCCAGAAATAATGCTCCCAGACCTATCAGGGAAAACGGTCACACTTTCAGATTACAAAGGCAAGCCGCTATTACTGCACTTCTGGGCAACATGGTGCAAAATATGTGAGTTTGAACAAAGCTGGATC
>JALVRY010000094.1 GCA_027024625.1 Thiotrichaceae bacterium | reverse complement strand
AACTGATGGACGATGAAGGCATTGATAAATTCTATTTTTCACATCTGAACTATGCAGGGCGTGGCGATAAAAATCGTAAAGACGATGTGGCACATCAACGTACTCGAAAAGCAATGGACATGCTCTTTGATACGGCAATGCAGTCCGTACAACAAGGACAGAAAAAAGAATTTGTGACAGGTAATAATGATGCCGATGGTGTGTATTTATTGCACTGGGTACGCAAACATTACCCCGAACAAGCAGAAGCAATTCAGGCTCGATTAGAGCAATGGGGCGGCAATAGTTCTGGTGTAAACATCTCTAACATCGATAATCTGGGCAATGTTCACCCTGATACTATGTGGTGGAATTACAATTTAGGCAATATCAAAGAACGTAACTTTTCTGATATTTGGTGCGACACCAGTGATCCTCTAATGGCAGGTCTAAAGGCATTTCCTCGCAAAATTAGGGGGCGTTGTAGTATTTGCAAACACAGTAATATCTGTGGCGGAAACACGCGAACCCGAGCTTTCCAAATGACAGGTGATCCTTGGTGGGAAGACCCAGGGTGCTACTTAACGGATGAAGAATTAGGAATTGACCCTGCAATTATTGCTGATCAACAAGCTATTCCGCTTGAACTAAAGACACGTAAAATTCGCTTTGCTAGTTAAGTTAAGGATGCTTATGAAGAAATATCAACTTATTCTACTTACACTACTATTTTCAAATTGGATAACAGCCTGCTCACAGAGTATCGCTAGTTATGTTGTTGAGAGTGTAGAAGACGGCGATACCATTGTTGTCAATATAGATGGCAAGCCAGAGCGGATTCAACTTGTAGGTATTGATGCCCCTGAAAATACAGACAACGCCAAGCTGAAGGTGGATATAGAGAAAAAAGGACTAGCAAAAGCTGATTTATTAGCCATTGGTGAAGAATCTGCACGATACTTAAAAGCATTGGTCTATCTGTCCAAAAATAAGGTTAGCTTGTGGGCAGATTTACAAAAAAGGGACAAATACGGAAGAATTCCAGCCGTTGTATTTGATAAAGACGGCATGTCGCTCAATGAAAAAATGATAGCCGAGGGCTACGCAACGCTTCTAACACGTTTTCCATTAGAAGAAAATTTAAAAAAACAGCTAGAAACAGCACAAAAAATGGCAATTGATAATCGAACAGGCTTATGGCGAAGTCATCGTGATATTACAATTAAATGGAGTGGTCTTTAAAGACACTAAATTTATATAACCCAACAGATAAAATAATCAATATGACAGAAAAGAAAGACGACAGAAGCACCGCAATCATTGCAGAAGCACTATATTTATTAAACCTGCTATTCCCCATTGTGACGTATATAGGATTGTTACTCTTCTCTTTTTCGCGTCGAGAAAATGCATCCGATATGGCGGCAAAACATTTAAAACAAACGGTTACAGCAGGAGCAATAGTGACGGGTATTTTCATCCTCCTCAATCTCGTTATTGTCTTGTTTTTTAGTTACAAATCTATCACAGCATTAATTGCATTTGAGGCTTACTTTATTGCCATTGTACCGCTGTTTCTTATTCCTGGTCTTTTTGGCTTAATCAAAGCCATGTCTGGCGAAGCTTATCGCTATCCTTTACTTGGCAAAATTCTAAAGATACAAGCGTAAAGTACCCATCCTTTATAAATAGGAAACGTAATAAATTATTAACAAGCCTCCCCTTCCTAAGCATTGTTCCTGTCTTAGCCTATAATACCAACAGCTCCGAACTAACATGGAATGCTTATCGGTGAGCAGGAATAAATCTAAACAATCAGATGCAGACAAGGAATGCCATCAAATCCTCGAAAATTTTATTTTTCAGCGTGGGGATATGGGGGCAAAGCTATTGTCAATCCTCAGTGCCTATATCAACCAATGCCACTATAAAATCTGCCCATTAAACCGCGAAGATCAACAAGAAATCCTGCAAGAAGTCTCAATCAAACTACTACATCGCTATAAACAGCTCAAAGGCAGTTGTAACGGCTGGTTGTTTATGATTGTCCGCAATGAATATATTGATCATCTACGGCGTAATAAATCACGTTCTCGCCTTGTTGAACCTGATGCAGAAGGGAATTTGATAGAGGTGGATTCGGTGCAAAG
>JALVRY010000093.1 GCA_027024625.1 Thiotrichaceae bacterium | reverse complement strand
AGAGTAATCCCCGTGTGATTATCTTAGCCAAGCTTGGGCATTGGGCTATCTACCTGCTTATTATTTTATTGCTGATCAGTGGCTATTTAATCTCAACTGCAAAAGGGCAGGGGATTGATGTGTTTGGTTGGTTTGAACTCCCCGCTGTATTTTCTGATAACGCCGATAGAGGGGAAGTAGCGGGTTCTATCCATGCTGTTATCGGCACTATTTTTATTCTAATGATCATGCTGCATGCGATAGCGGCATTGATTCATCATTTTAACTTTAAAGATCGCACACTTAAACGAATGCTATGGGTGAGAAAATCCTAGCACATTCATGTCTCACTAAAACGAAAGGAAACTATGATGAAATTTACAATACCTACATTTACCGCCGCGGTGCTATCTATCGGCTTACTGGCAGGCTCTATGACTGCCGCAGCTGAAGATTATGTTATTGATAAAAAAGGTATGCATGCATCGATTAAATTTAGAGTACAGCACTTAGGCTATAGCTGGCTTTATGGTCGATTTAATGATTTTGATGGAAAATTTACCGTTGATGATAAAGCACCAGAAAAAAACTCAGTTGAAGTAACAATCAATACAAAAAGTGTTGATTCAAACCATGCGGAACGAGATAAACATCTGCGTAGTAAAGATTTTTTAGATGTTAGTCAATTCCCCGAAGCGAAATTCGTTAGCACAGGCTACACACAAGGAAAGGATGGCAAAGGTGTATTGAAAGGTGACTTCACCTTGCATGGTGTAACCAAGCCGATTGAGATTGCTGTTGAATTAGTAGGAGCGGGTGATGACCCTTGGGGCGGTTATCGTCGTGGCTTTGAAGGTAAGACGACATTCGCAATGGCAGATTACGGTATTATGAAAGACTTGGGGCCGGCATCGAAGAATGTTGAAATGATGTTATCAATAGAAGGCGTTCGAGTATCAAATAAATAGTCACCTGATAGTGATTACACCGTCCATTCTGATTGTTTAAATGTCTGATAATGTCATGCTCTTCAGTATTTATCTCATTAGAATGGAGTAGTGTAACTTTTAGCTTTTGCTTGAATTTAGCTTGTTATAACTCTCACCGTTACAGGTAAAAATTCTTATTTACACGCATAACGTATATATCTAATACCACCAGACGGCGTCTTCATTTTTACAATGTGACAGTTTGGATGACCAGTTATGGGCTTGCTTTCAATCGAAATTATTTTACCTTTGTATTTTTTCTTTACGGCCTTTTCTACATCTGATTTTGACATTATAGCGGTATCAGATTCATTATTTTTATGAGGAACTGAGTATGCCGCTCCTGATAAAAAGCAGAAAAAGGCTATCATATATATCACTTTTTTCATTTACACCTCCCTATTATTATTTGTTGATAAAGACAACTAGCTGTTATTTATTTGGAGTGCGAATATATTGATATATTCGTTCAGCTTGAAATATTCAAGATAAATGGGAGGGCTACAGTAGACCAAAGGAAGCCATTGATTTATATCAAAAACCTTATGTTTATTAGGGGTAATGTCACTATGAGCTTGGGAAAATCACTAATGTGTTGATTTTATACATATATGTTAGTATGTGGCTAATATTTAAACACTGGAGGGTATGGTGAACCGTTATTTCTTTCGTAGATTGCTTTTACTGTATTTTTCGACCTATTGTATTTTCATTAATTATTCCATTGCTTACTCCCTTTCTGATACGCCCGATCTCCCTATAAATAAAAATGATATTTCTTCTGTTACTGCAAATCCTATTGAAGGTTCAAAAAATTATCGCTTAGATATTTTCTCTGATATTGAAGAAAAAAAGCGGATATTTACTGTGGTTCGCCCCCTGATTGGTAATGTCGTTGATGTAAAAATCGATGACATTGATAAAGATGCTGAAGATGAGTTGGTTGTTATTATGAAAGAGGAATCATCACTGTCACAAAAAGAATATTATGATGTTTTTGAGTTCACTAAGCCAAAACTTCCTTGGATAAAGCGGTTGCTACACATATTAGGTTTATAAGGAGGATGCACCTTTAGCAATTAAATTTTTCTAAATCAAAAAAAGCTACTGACACAATGCTGTCAGTACCCTGCGATTACACTACTCTCCGACAATTCAAAAACACAAAGGAGAAAGTCATGAATAATGTTGTAACTTGGTTTGAAATTCCCGTTAGCGATATGGAACGAGCAAAAGCATTCTATAGCAAAGTAATGGACGTGGATTTTAAAGATGATGATATGGACGGTATGAAGATGGCAATCTTTAACTATGAAGAGCCTGGTGTCAGCGGCATGTTAGTGCAATCTGAGGGATATGAGCCTAGCAAAACAGGTGCGGTTATTTATCTCAATGGTGGTGATGATTTATCCGTACCGTTAAGCCGAGCTGTTGAAAATGGAGCAGAAGTGCTATGGCCTAAAACAGCAATCAATGATGGTGAATGTGGTTACTTTGCACAGTTTAGTGATAGTGAGGGTAATCGAGTTGGTCTATATTCAAAGGGCTAAGAGACTGCCTAAAAATGGAATAAGCTACTGCAAATTTATCTGATTGTTACGTTTACCATTCTCAGACAGCATCCTAGAAAACTTATTCCACTGCCTGAAAGGATCGCCAATGCGTCGTGCTGATCGTCTCTTCCAAATTGTTCAAATACTACGAAATAAGCGGCTTATTACTGCTCGTGATCTAGCTGAGCGACTGGAAGTTTCTGAATGCACGATCTATCGTGACATTCAAGATTTGAGTCTTTCGGGAGTACCTGTTGAGGGTGAAGCTGGTGTGGGGTATCACCTGCGTTATTCGCTGGATATTCCACCCATTATTTTTAATGCTGATGAGTTGGAATCCCTTGTTGTTGCTATCCGTATGCTCAAAGTATGGGGTGGGTCAGAGCTAGGCAGTAGTGCCCAGTCAGTTTTGGACAAAGTGCAAGCAGTTATTCCTCAAGAATTACGCGAGCATATTGACGATAGTAAATTATTTGCCCTTCGCTTTGGTGATCGAAAAGATATAGATGTCACCTTGGATACATGCCGCAGTGCTATCGAGACTGTGCAAGTATTCATGGAACGCGAAAAGAATGGTTAAAATTCCCCAGATTTTGTTTAAAAATTCAGCCAATAGCCTGCTATTACCTTCATTTTTAAACAAAATCTGGAAAATTTTTCCTCATTTTTTCGCAGCCCCAGAATACTTGCACAGTCTCTATCGCAAAGAATTGCTACATTTTTATCGACTATATTCGTGCGGATGGTACGGCGAGTCAACGTGAAATTAAGCCGTTGGGCTTGTTCTTTTGGGGTAGCGTTTGGACATTAACGAGCTGGTGCGAACTACGCGATGCTTTTCGTACTTTTCGACTAGATCGTATTCAACACTTACAATTACTTGATAAGCAGTTTGAAAACAAACTGGGGCAAAGTTTAGATGATTTTATCCGCTTAATGCGTTCGCAGTGTGATGAAAATCAGCGTTGATAACTACCATAGCCTGGCACTTGTTTGAATAAGTCACGAGCAGGCAATATTCGTCCATCTTTAGCAATCCGATTGCAACGAATTGCCCCTCTTTCTGAAGCAATGAAACCAAGCTTCTTTTCTCCCCATATCACTTCAATACTCCGCGAGGCATGTACTTTTGTACTAACAAGCTTGCTACCTGAACCGGCACAATCAGCTGTTGCTACGGTACTTTTTCGTAAAATATGTGTTGCACGGGTGTTAACATAAATTACGTCAAATGAGGACGATGTTGGATGGTAGTCGGTTGATATTTTGTGGTCAGTCCAGCGGTTTAGTGACGATGATGCACAGCTAGAGCCTAAGGGATAATGAAAAAGCTGCATTTCTGTATCACTTTTCATAAAAAGACATAAAGCCCCTTTATTGGATTGTCTTGTTGTGACTTGTGATGTGTTATCAGTCACATCGCTAGGTGTAGAACTGCAACTATAAAGCAGGCTACTTGTGATGAATATCAATGTAGATTTAAACATTTTTTGTAGCATAATGAGACCTTTGCATGAAAGGATGACGAGAGAAAAAAGAGCGTAATTTTCCCTATTTAGTCTAATAATGAAGGTAATAGCCAAGCTATTGGCTGATTTTTTAGACTAAATAGGGGGAATTCAAGCTTTTTTTATTCGTTAGATCTTTCGTGCAAAGGTCTCATAATATTCTCTCTTAACAATTTACGGCTAATTCTATCGCTATTTGGCTAACTAACGTAGAATATCGCCAATTTAGCCCATAAAATTATCAAGGAATAATCATGATAGATAAAGATATTCAAATACAAATGGAAGCTGCGGCTTTTCGTGGCTTGATAGAACACTTGCAAGAACGTACCGATGCACAGAATATTGATATTATGAACCTAGCGGGCTTTTGCCGTAACTGTTTGAGTAAATGGTATTTGGCAGCGGGTAAAGAATTAGATCAAGATATTAGCTACGATGAAGCTTTAGAGTATGTTTACGGCATGCCTTATGCTGACTGGAAAGAAAAATATCAAGAAAAAGCCAGTGAAGAGCAACTTAAAAAGTTTGAAGACACGAAACCTTTGCATGCCAAAATTAGTGGACACAATTAGAAAATTATAATGAAAACGCCCAAAAGAATTCAGCCTTTGGTTGATTACGGTTTAATTGATGAAGTCATGAGTCGCTTAATGAGCGGCAAAGAGGCGGATCTCTACATTGTTCGCTGTGGCTCTGAAGTCCGTTGTGCCAAAGTATATAAAGAAGCCAGTAAACGTAACTTTAAAAAAGCAGTGCAATATACGGAAGGCCGAAAAGTACGTAATAGTCGTCGTAATCGAGCTATGCAGAAGAAGTCTAATTTTGGTCGTAAAGAGCAGGAAGAAATTTGGCAAAATGCAGAGGTGGATGCGCTTTATAAGTTAGCGGATGCTGGTGTAAGAGTGCCCAAACCTTATCACTGTATTGACGGTGTATTGCTGATGGAGCTTATCACCGATGAGGAAGGCTATGTTGCTCCCCGCTTGGATGATGTCACAATGTCGCGTGAAGGGGCACTAAAATATCACGACATGATTATGCAAGATGTGGTGCGCATGTTATGTGCTGGGCTGGTGCATGGTGATTTATCTGAATTCAATGTGTTATTGGATCAACAAGGGCCGATTATTATTGATCTTCCTCAAGCGGTAGATGCCTCTGCCAACAATAATGCAAAGTCAATGTTGCAACGTGATGTTGATAATATGAGACGCTATTTTGGGCAGTTTGCTCCTGAACTAAATGAAACAAAATATGCTCATGAAATATGGGAGCGTTATGAGGCGGGTGAATTACAGCCTGATATTGTGTTAACTGGTAAGTTTAAAGAAAGTACAGTGAAGGCTGATGTTGATGCTATTGTTGGTGAAATAAAAGCAGCCTACGCAGAGGAACAAGAAAAGCAAAGGCGAATACAAGAAAGCCGACAAGAAGCACCTTAGATATAAGAGTGTTCGCCTATTTAGACCTAATCAATTGTAGTAAGTCCTTTGGCGATAGCTCTAGCGGTGGCTCGTTTTTGCGTGCACTCCTACTTATGGGCTAGCTTTAATTTTTATTCTTTATGCTATTGCAGAAACTTTTTTCTTACTCGCTTTTTTTGAATTAGTGTTTGTTGTTTTCATCGCATCTAACTCTGCTTGCCTACGTTTATAATTTGTTTTGTTGATAAGCTCTTGGGCGGTATTGATATGTTCTTCAGCTTGTTTTTGGTTTCCTTGACTGAGTGCTAGGCGAGCAGATTCTAAGTGGAAATCAGTCATGTGTAGATACATGCCGCCACGCTGAGCAATGTCGAGTGTCTCTTGTAAGTCAGCGTATGCTGATTGCCATTGCTGTTGATGGCGGAAGAGGGTGGCTCTAGCCAGTAAGCCTCGTGGTAAGTGGTCTTCAGTCCCTGCGTTGCGTAAAGCAGTAACGGCTTTATCTAGCCATTTTTGAGCTTGTTGCATGCTAGAGTTGCGTTCATTCGTTTCATCGCCTGTTACATCATCAATAGTCCAGCCTGCCAATATTGCTTGTTGTAGATAGGCTCTGCCGAGTGATAATTGATCAAGTGCTGGGTCGAGTAAGCTGGCATTGTTGGTTTGTTTTTCTAGCCATGCAAGCGTTTGATGGCAGCGATCTTGTACCTCTTGCCATTGGTTATTACATAATAATAAATCACAGTAGCGGAATCCCCAAAGTGATTGCAGCTTTGGTGTTTCAGGTTGCGTTTGCTGTTGTAATTCTTCTGCTTCAGTAAAGAGAGCCTGAGCTTCTTGAGGCTTCCCTGCTTGATGTAGTGCATCAGCTAGGGTTGTGCGAGTTGCCATTTGCCAGAAATCATCATTGCCTGCATAGGCTAATTCAATACTATGTTCTGCTACTTTGATGGCATTATCAATATCGCCTTGAATGAGTTGCAAGCCACTTAAACTACTTGCAACGCTTGCTGCAAACTTAAAGTTTTCTTCATTGATGTAAATTTCCATGCCTGCTTGCATAGGTTCTAAGGCTTCGTGTAAACGACCTAATGCACGTAAACGTGTAGCTGCCCAGTTTAGGATGCCAGCTCTATTCTTTTCTCTTAACTCCGGTGCAAGGGTATGCCATGTTTCGTCAAAAAAGTGAGAAAGAGCTGCTAAATCTGAGCTAAAAGCACCAAGTTTTTTGGTGCTGTAGTGTTCATCGC
>JALVRY010000092.1 GCA_027024625.1 Thiotrichaceae bacterium | reverse complement strand
CGGATATTTTTTGATATTCAAGTCATTGTCGAAGAAGCATAGCCGAGCTACGCGACTGAGAGAATGGCTTGAATAGCGGAAAATAGACCAGTAAATTGTTAAATTAATTATGCTCTCCTACTTATTTAGGTTTTGCTAGTCCTCCCTAGCTTCTCGTGCTGCATCTTCAACTAATTCTGCTTTGTGCTCTTTTATTTCTAATAGATGCTCTTGATATTCTTTCATATGGTGTGCTGCACGGCTTTGATGCCACTTAGAATGAGGTTCTTCTTGTAACTCGTGTTTATGATATTGATAACGCGCCAGATGAAAATTGGCTTCTTGTTGGTGGTGTGCTAAGCGCTGTTTGTGCCACTCTTTGTGTAGTCCTGCTTGTGCTTGCATAGCGGGAAGAGAGAAGCTGAGTGCTAATAGTGTTACGGCGATCCATTTTGTCTTCATTATAAATTCCTTTTTATTGATTTTTATATTTGTTGAACGAGTTTTAGAAAATTTATTCTGCTCAATTCATGGCTGCTATAGTTAGCAGACAAAAGAGTTAAGCAGAATAAATAAAGTCTAAAAGTCGTTATTTGAAGAAGTAGAACCTCTTCATGCTCCTTCGCTTTCAATAAAGATATCGGCTACAAATAATCTATTCTTGCCTCAACCAGAATGCGGAGTAAAAGAGTGTGTTTTTTTATCCATAAGAAAATACAAGCTCTTTGCTTGATTGAAGCCTGAAAATATTAAATTACTGCAAAATCCAGTATGAAAGGAGAGGTTTATCAGATAATGGCTTTAATAAAGAATAGTAATAGAAATGTTACGTAGGGCATTGAGCTACCACATTAAATCATCTGGGATTTGATAATCGGCATAAGGGTCATCCTCATCGGTATGTTTAGTAGCTTCTGCGGATGCGGTGTTCAGTAATATAATGGTGCTGTCATCACGTTCTTTAATTTTGTTTGCTGCTTCGGATGCAATAAGGTGATATGTCTCTTCGAGTTTAGCAATAGCTAATCGACCTTGGCTAATAAGATTACAATTATGTTGAGAGACATGGAGGGATTTTATTACATTGTTATCGTTGAAATTGTAAGTAACGGTTGCATCTGTATCATTGCTTTTTTCGATACTATTCATTTCTATTATTTGGCGAATTTGAGCGGTAATTGCTTTCTTTTCAGCTTCTCGTTTGCGTTGCTCATTTAAGGCTTGGCTTTTTAATTGTTGTTCTTTTCTTGCTTGCTTGGCTAATTCTTCTGCTTCATTTGTAATTTCTGCATTATTTTGTTTGCTCTTTTTAATTGCTTGGTATTTTTCAGCTTTTATTCTTTTTGCCTTTTTCTTGTTAATTAAGCCTGCTCCAAGTAGTTGATCTTGTAGTGATGCCATTTTGTTTTTTCCTAAATTTGTTCCTGTTTAAAAGTATGTCCTTGTCGGCGTAAGTAAGCTGTCCATTTATAAAGAAAACGGTTTAATCGCCAGCGGCACAGCAAGGCGCTATCCATTTTTGCTTCCCATGAATTGATGTTTTTATTACTAAGACTACATTTTCGGCTGATAACTTCAGCCTGTCGTGAATCATGATAGATTCTTATCCGAAGGTCGGGGCGCTGTTCTGGCTGTCCTTTGATAAATTGGTAACTTAGTAAGATTGTCGTGGTATGTGCTGCTTTATCGAGCACCTTTAATATTACAGGAATACCGTTAGGAATGGTTGAGCAGGCACTATCGTCTAATGATCTTACATCGCCGCATAGCAGGCGAATTCGCATATAATTGGTTTCGTACATTTCCATTAGTGCAGCGTACGACTTAGGACGAGGTGCATAAATAGCCCGATGTTGATCTCTTATTTGCATAAAAACATGATACCATAAAAGGCAACAAAAATTGGAGTGTCGACTAACCGTACACCCATATGATTTAAACCGATTAAAGGTAAAACCAAAGGAATGGTAATTAAAGAATTATGTTAATTGAGATCGTAAAAATATCCCCTTTTGATGACCAAAAACCTGGTACTTCAGGTTTACGAAAGAGTGTCAAAAAGTTTCAAACACCCCATTATTTACAAGCTTTCGTACAGTCTATTTTCAATAGTATAGAAGGGCTTAAGGGGTCTACATTGGTGTTGGGTGGTGATGGCCGTTTTTATAATCGTGAGGCGATTAAGATTATATTGCGCATGGCTGCTGCAAATGGTGTTTCAAAAGTCTTGCTTGGACAGGGTGGGATATTATCAACACCTGCTGTATCTCATCTGATTAGAAAATATAAAGCCCTTGGTGGGATTATTCTTTCTGCTAGCCATAATCCAGGGGGGCCAGAAGGTGATTTTGGTATTAAATATAATATTGAAAATGGCGGTCCCGCGCCTGAAGCTATTACTGAAGCAATCTACCAGCAGTCTTTGCGTCTAGAAGAATATAGTATTGCGGGAATTCAGCCAATGCCGATGGATAAGCTAGGCAGTTTTGAAATTGGTGATTTGTTGGTAGAAATTATTGATCCTGTTACTGATTATGCAGATTATATGGAAACCTTGTTCGATTTTGAGAAAATCTCAGAATTATTGGGGCAAGCGGACTTTTCGATGTTATTTGATGCAATGAATGCGGTAACTGGTCCTTATGCGGTAGAAATATTCCAAAATCGCCTTGGGGCATCTGAAACATCTATCATGAGACGACGACCACTAGGAAATTTTGGTGGTGGGCATCCTGATCCGAATCAAGCACATGCTAAAGATTTAATGAGACATTTATATTCAGCAACAGGTCCTAGTTTTGGTGCTGCATCGGATGGAGATGGGGATCGTAATATGATATTGGGGAATTATTTCTTTGTTACCCCAAGTGATAGTTTGGCAATTATTGCTGCTAATGCTCATTTAGTTCCTGGTTATAAAGATGGACTTAAAGGTATTGCTCGTTCAATGCCAACCAGCCAAGCTCCTGATCTCGTTGCAAAAAAACTGGAAATTCCTTGTTATGAAACACCGACAGGCTGGAAATTTTTTGGTAACCTGCTGGATGATGGACGAATTACATTGTGTGGTGAGGAAAGTTTTGGGACTGGTTCAGATCATATTCGTGAAAAAGATGGAATTTGGGCAGTTTTATTCTGGCTAAATTTGATTGCGATTAAGCAAAATTCTGTTGAGAATATTGTGCGTGAACATTGGTCGATGTATGGACGTAATTACTATACTCGTCATGATTATGAAGGGATTAATTCTGCTAAGGCGAATGATCTCATGGATAACTTAAAGGAACAGCTAGATTCATTTATTGGGAAGGATTTTGCAGGGCTTAAAGTTGTTGTAGCGGACGATTTTTCCTACCTTGATCCGGTTGATGGCTCAAAAACAGAAGGGCAAGGTATCCGTATTATATTTGAGAATGACTCACGTATTATTTTCCGCCTTTCAGGGACGGGTACGCAAGGTGCGACGTTGCGCGTCTATGTGGAACGTTATATCCAAGATGTTGCACAGCATGACTTGGATACACAAGAAGCATTGGTTGAGTTAATTGCAATTGCCAGTGTGCTTGCTGAAATTCCAGAGTACACAGGGCGAGAAAAGCCTGATGTTGTGACTTAAGTATGATACTTGAATCTGTTATTACATGCCCCAAGTGTGGCTTTGAGCAAAAAGAAACCATGCTAGAGGGGATGTGCCAAACCTATCACCGTTGTTCTCATTGTAAAGAGAGAATAAAAGCTAGGGAAGGCGATTGCTGTGTTTTTTGTTCCTATGGTGATGTACCTTGCACAAATGCGCAGTTTATTGGTTCATCGTGTTGTGGAAGAGATTAGTTGATTTAGGTTTTGATGCAGGGTTGAGATAGCTATTTTAAAAGTGGTTTAACAATTGCAAGCAGACGTTTTTTAGGCAGCGTTCCTGGTTCAGCATAAATAATTTTGTGATCCTTGTTTAATAATACATTGTAAGGCAATGCTCCCATGGTATCTCCATAATCGGCAGCAATTTTTGAGACATCTGATTTACCGTAAGCAATCGGGTAGCTGACGTCAAACTCATCAACAAATTCATCGATTAAATCTTTTTGATCCATTGCAATACCGAGAATACTAAAGTCTTTAGTTGATAAATCGTTATATACGTCAATAAAGTCTGGGATTTCGGCTCGGCAAGGGGGACACCATGTTGCCCAAAAATTAATGAGTACAACCTTTCCCTTAAACTGAGAGAGAGAAACTTTGCCCTCTTTTAATGATGTTAGATTAAAGTCGGGTGCAGGCTTGTTTATATGGTTTTTGCCATACTTGGGTGTGTATACAGACGTGGGAGTAACGCTGCTATTGCTTTGTGCATTGTGATTATCATCAGTACAAGCGATTAAACTACCGGCTAAAAATAGGAGAAATAGTAGTCGAAAAAATGTCATTATTTTATGCCTGCTGCAACTTTAACTTTGGCCAGATGAGCTAAAAAGTCTTTAGGAGGGAGATAGCCGACTAATCGATAGTTTCTGAGTTCTTTGCCATCAGGCGAAAAGAATAAAATAACAGGCGGTGCTATTAGGCTAAATTTTTTGAGTAGAGCCTTATCCTGTGCATCATTGTCAGTAATATTGGTTTGTAGTGTTGAAATATTTTGTAATTGATTGACAACTTGTTTATTAGAAAATGTAATATGCTCAAGTTCTTTGCATGAAATACACCAATCTGCATAAAAGTCTAGCATTGTTATTTTGTTATTTTGTTTGTTTTGGGCAAGGGCGGCTTCAACACCCGATATGCCTTTTACTTTTTTGAAATTAATACTTGATGCACTAGAAGTTTGCGATGAACTGATGCTACCAGAGTTTTGTGGGAAAAGCCCTTGAAGTGGTTTGGTTAGACTTGTGTTGCCTGTTGCCGCTCCTAGTAACATCATCACGCCAAAGATTAGCATAACAATACCAATGCCCTTGAAGAAGCGAGCGATGTTGCTAGTTTCTATTGTGATTTTCTCCAACGCTCCTGTGTAGAGGCTAGAGACAATTAACAATATTCCAGTGAGTAGCAAAGTAACTTCTCCTGGTACAACGCGATCTAACATCCAAATAGCCAAGCCAAGCATCATGACACCAAAGATGGATTTTGTAGTATCCATCCATGCACCAGCTCTAGGTAATAGTTTTCCTGCCGATGTGCCGATAATAAGTAATGGTGTCCCCATCCCCATGCCGAGTGCAAATAAAGCTGAACCACCAAGTACTGCATCGCCTGTTTCTGCAATATATATCAATGCTCCGATTAGGGGGGCTGTGACGCAAGGACCAACGATAATTGCTGAAAGTATACCCATAATACCAGCGCCAACTATGTTTCCACCTTCTTGTCTATTGCTAATTTCTGTTAGGCGACTTTGAATGCTACTAGGCATTTGTAGCTCATAAAAGCCAAACATTGAGAGAGAGAGTAGTATGAAAATAACCGCAAAGACACCGATGATCCATGGAGTTTGGAAGATGACTTGTAAATTAATTGCCCCAGATGATAATCCTGCAATAATGCCAACAAGAGCATAGGTGGTAGCCATAGGTAAAACGTAGGCCAGTGACAACATGAAAGAACGTCGTGTTGATAGATAGCCACTCTGACCTGCAATAATTCCAGATAAAATTGGAATCATTGGGAAAACACAAGGAGTGAATGCTAAACCTAAACCTGCGATAAAGAATACGGCCAATATAACGAAAAACCCGCTATTTTTTATTTTATCTGCAAATGCATCTTGGTCGGTTTGCTCCACAATAGGAGCGTCAGCAATTTGTTTTTTATCTGCAGTACCTATGGATGTTTCGGCGTTAGCTGCTGTGCCTGAAAGAATCGTAGTTGTGATTTTTACGGGGGGGTAGCAAATTCCTGTAAGTTCGGAACAGCCTTGATATTCAACAAAAAGTTTAGCATTTTCTCCTATTTCACCTACTAGGGGAAGGTTGATATTGGTGTCTCGATTGTAAACTTCAATATCACCATAAGCTGAGTCATTTTTAATAACAGTTTTAGGGTAGTTAATTTCACCAAGTGTTAAGTCTCCAGCGTCTTGTAAGAGAAATTTAATTTTTTCTTTATAAATGTAATGCCCCGGCGTAATGCCAAAGTGGGCAATATATTTCCCCCCCGTCCCTGCAAGTAAGCTAAATTGAAATGCTTCATCGACAGGAATTGTCTTATTTTTTTTGGGCAACCCCATTTTTTGGATAAGACTTTGTGCTGGAGCAATGGTACTTGTGTTTGTGTTTTCTAGGTTTGGGGATTCATCTGTAGATTCGTTAGTTGTTACCGCAGTGAGAACTGGTGCAGTTCCTTCACCTGTGGGTTCGTCAGCTGTTACTGCTGTTAAAACAGGAGCTGTCCCACCCTCTTGCAAGGTAAGCGTAAAATCACTCTTTTTAGGTGGATAGCACACGCCTCCATCAAAGCAACCTTGATGAGTCGTTTGTATTTTTATTTCACTAGGAAGCTCGCTGCCGTCTTTTACTTTTACTGGGATTGTAATATCAACATTTTTTCGGTAGATATCGACAACTTTTCCTTCGGTGATGTCTCTATGTTTTTCTGATGGAGGAAAGATAGGCTCGCCTAGCTCTATATTTTCAGTATTTGATTTAAATTTGAATGTTTTTTTATACAGATAGTACTCATCGGCAATTGTCCATGAAGCCGATATATTGCCTGATGAGTCATAGCTAGGTTCACTGAC
>JALVRY010000091.1 GCA_027024625.1 Thiotrichaceae bacterium | reverse complement strand
CCTACTTAATTACTTGTGTAATGATTCTGCTGTAAATTCAAGCTCTTCTAATGTTAGTCCCTCTTCACTTAACAAACGTCTTAACTGATTTTTTTGTATTTTTGTATCAAGCAAAAATTCGCCTTTTTCAGAAATACTTTCACTGGTAATTGCTTTTTCTTGATAAAGAATCGCTCGAACTTTTCCGAATTTAGGTGGAATTCGCAATACACCATCAAACAATTTATCAGCAAAGAGTTTACTCAGCTCTTCCTGTAGTAATTCTAAACCTAAATTATTTTGTGCCGATAAATAAATACGTGTTGGTACTGCATCATGCTTATCTACAACACGCGGGGATTGATCCAGTAGATCAATCTTATTCATCACTTCAATTTGAGGAACATCATCTGCTCCTATTTCTCGTAGCACTTCATGAACTTGCTCGCGGTAAAGGTCACGCTGATCATCACTAGCATCAATAACATGTAACAATAAATCTGCTTCAATGGTTTCTTGCAGGGTTGAACGAAATGCAGCAACTAAATCATGCGGAAGATGGCGGATAAAGCCAACGGTATCAGCAAGAATAATCGCTTGTTGATTAGGTAGATCTAAACGGCGAAGTGTTGGATCTAATGTTGCAAAAAGTTGATCCGCGGCATAAACATCAGATTGTGTAATCTGATTAAAAAGTGTTGATTTTCCTGCATTGGTGTAACCTACGAGTGATACTGTCGGTATATCTGCTTTTTTGCGTGATTGCCTTCCTTGCTCACGCTGATTTTTCACTTTCTCTAAGCGTTTGTTAATCTGCTTGATTCGGATATTCAGCAAGCGACGATCTGTCTCTAGCTGCGTTTCACCAGGACCACGTAAACCTATGCCACCCTTCTGACGCTCCAAGTGAGTCCAACCCCGAATTAACCGAGTAGACATATGCTTCAATTGAGCTAACTCAACCTGCAACTTACCTTCATGCGAACGAGCACGTTGTGCAAATATATCCAAGATAAGCCCTGTTCGATCAAGAACACGACACTGTAATTCTTTTTCTAAATTTCTTTCTTGAGCAGGCGAAAGCGAGTGATCGAATATGACCACATCAGCATCATGTAGGGAAACTTGTTGATGAATTTCTTCAGCTTTACCCCGACCCACAAAGAGGCGTGAATCTGGGCTTTGCCGTGAACCAGTAATAAAAGCAACATCTGTTGCTCCTGCGGAATGGACTAGCTCGATGAATTCCTTTTCATCTTGAGTAATATTTGAATCTTTGTTCAGACCAGTAAACTTGATCTGAACCAACACAGCAGATTCGCCATGCTTAGGGCGTTCAAACAACTCCAAGAATGTTACTCTTGTTCAGCAATATTTAGTTTAATTGGACGTGATGGCACAATAGTAGACACAGCGTGCTTATAAACTAACTGACTAACTGTATTGCCCAATAAAATAACAAACTGATCAAATGATTCGACTTGTCCTTGTAATTTAATTCCATTTACGAGGTAAATCGAAACAGGGATACGCTCTTTTCTAAGTGCATTTAGGAAGGGTTCTTGTAATGTGTGCCCTTTAGACATGGTGGTTTCTCCGTATTTTCTTATATGGGGTTTGTTCTGGTATTTTATTTCAAGAGCTAACACCTGAATCTGTGACTTCACTACGGCAGATAGCACAAGCTATTGATTCCACAGCAGTTTAAAAATTGCCCGCTTAACCTAAGGGTGAAGCTAAGATTTTTTAAAATCCACTGTGAAACCAATATCTTGCACTCTCTTATCCGCATTGAAGTCACGGATTCAGGTAACAATGACTCTTAATTTTCATAAGATGTTTAATTAAAAACATCGATACCTGTAATAAAATTCTTAATTCAGCTATGAGTCACCTTGTGTCCATATAATGGTCACAATTGTCACATACTGACAAGAACGAAAACTCACATCTGAACCACTTTTCAGCAAATCAGAAGTGAGATAACTACAATAAAGCGAAAATTCTAAGCAGTTACTTTCAATAAATGGGGCAAGTAACTGTTAAAACAATCAATTTTCCTTGAACGAGATTGATACTACGTTTTTTTCTCACAAATTGAAACAACTACTCGTCGGCAAACACCGAATATCCGGCTAAAAACGCCTTTACTCTAGTATTTACAGACGAAAAGTACTTTTCTTGAGCATTAAAAACGATTAATTCTTGTTCTGAACGTAGCCAAGTGATTTGGCGTTTTGCAAGCTGCCTTGTGGCGACAATACCACGTTCACGCATGGTATTAAAGTCTATATTACCACTGAGATATTCCCAAACTTGTCGATAACCAACAGCTCTGATTGCAGGCAGGTTACTATCAAGATCACCACGTTCATATAACTGTTTGACCTCCTCCAGAAAGCCCTGTTCCAGCATCTTATCGAAACGCTGTGCTATTCGTTCATGTAACCATGACCGTTCCTCTGGAAGCAGCCCTATCTTCAATAAGTTATAGGGACAAGCATCATATTTAGCCTCTTCATGTAGCTGTGTCAGTGGCTTACCCGTTAACTCATATACTTCCAATGCTCGTTGAATCCGTTGAGCATCATTCTTGTGGATACGTTTAGCCGCCGTTTTATCTACCTCAGCCAAGCGTTGATGCAAAACATCCCAGCCATGTTCTTTTGCTTCATTGTCCAAGCGTTCACGAATCACAGTATCAGCATTTGGCAAATCAGCAATACCGTACTCCAACGCACGATAATATAGCATCGTTCCACCAACTAACAAAGGAATTCGACCTGTTTTTGTAATCGCCTGCATTTCACGTAATGCATCTTCACGAAAGCTAGCAGCAGAGTACACTTCACTTGGGTCAAGTAAATCAATTAAGCGATGTGGAGCTTGAAGCAATTCATCAGCATTTGGTTTTGCTGTCCCAATATCCATATCACGGTAAATTAAAGCAGAATCCACGCTAATCAACTCAACAGGAAAATGTTTTCGCAATTCTATTGCTAAGCCCGTCTTACCCGATGCCGTTGGCCCCATGACAAAAATGGCAGGTGGCAGTAATTTATCTCCCATTTTATTGCCCTCGCATAAAGAGTTTGTCCAATTGATCAACCGTCAACTGTGTCCATGTTGGACGACCATGATTGCACTGCCCACTACGTTCTGTTTTTTCCATATCACGTAACAAGGCATTCATTTCTGGGATAGATAATTTACGATTAGCCCGAACTGAGTTATGACACGCCATTGTAGCCAGAATTTCATTCATGGCTGTCTGGATACGATCACTACTTCCATACATGATCAAATCTGATAATACATCTCTAACCAAGGTTTCTACATCACCGTCTTTTAATAAGCTTGGCACCGCCCGAATAACCAGCTTTTCCGTATCTAGGCGATCTAATTCAAAGCCTAGCATTTGGAACAATTCTTGATTGCTATCCGCATAATCAGCTTCTTTCTTACTCACCGCCAAAGAAACAGGCATCAACAGCGGTAATGAGCGGATATTATCTTCAGCCATGCTGCGTTTTAGGTGTTCATAAGTAATGCGTTCATGTGCTGCATGCATATCAACGACAATCAATCCTTCTGCATTTTCTGCCAAAATAAAAACACCATGAATTTGGGCAACAGCAAAACCAAGAGGCGGAATCTCTCCATTCCCTTCATCATCAGGCATTTGCACTGGCATAGAAGGTGTAACAGAAGCTGGATTTGAAGGCGATGAAGTCGAAGGTGAATAGGGTGTATGTAATTGCTTATACGCCGCCATTGTCTCTCGCACAGGTATATTCAAATGCTGTTGCGGTTGACGTTGTGAATATGTTGTTGTGTCAAACTGACGTTTGGGAAGTTCTGGTGCTGCTTCTTCCGATGGGCTATCTACGTTGTGCTCATCACCTGGCCTCACATCTGCCAATGCTTGGTGTAACGTGCGATACAAGAAATCATGTACCAACCGCGATTCACGGAAGCGAACCTCATGCTTGGTCGGGTGAGCATTAACATCGACCAACTTGGGCTCTAATTCTAAAAACAGCACATAAGCGGGGTGGCGACCATGATAAAGTACATCTTGATACGCTTGTCGCACCGCATGAGAGACGACGCGATCACGAATTACTCGCCCGTTGACAAAGAAATACTGCAAATCTGCCTGTGAACGTGAGAACGTAGGCAAGCCCATCCAACCCCATAACCGTAAGCCCGCTGCGGAATAATCAAAGTACAGCGATTGTTCGATAAAAGCAGAGCCACAGACTTCTGCAACTCGTTTATCTGCTGTTGATCTATCCTTTGCCGCTAGCAAACGTAAAATTGCTCGCCCGTTGTGTCGCAAAGTAAACCCTACATCAAAACGACTCAATGCCATTTTTTTCACGACATCTTCTAAATGACGAAATTCAGTTTTTTCAGTTTTTAGGAACTTTCGACGAGCAGGTACGTTGAAGAAGAGATCTTTAACATCAATCGTTGTCCCCTGAGGATGAGCTGTTGGTTCAGGATCACCAAATACCTCTTGACCATCACCTTGCAGACACCATGCCTGGGCATCATCTTTTTGTCGTGTACTAATCTTCAAACGCGAAATGGAAGATATGCTCGGCAAAGCCTCTCCTCGAAACCCTAAGCTTTGCACATTTTCCAGATCATCTAAATTTGCAATTTTACTGGTTGCATGACGACTTAAAGCGAGGCTTAGCTCATCCTTTGCTATGCCCATACCATCATCACGAATTCGGATGCGTTTCATCCCTCCTTGTTCAACGTCAACTTCAATATTGCTTGCACCTGCATCAAGGGCATTTTCTAATAATTCTTTAACTACCGAAGCTGGTCGCTCAACAACCTCACCAGCCGCAATCTGATTAATTAAGTGGGGAGATAATTGTTTTATGTGGTGTTGGGGCATTCAAAAACCTGAGGCTATTTTTCTAGGAGCTTATCCGAGAATATGAGCCGTAGCGAGGAAAATCTAGCCAAATTCAGCTTTTCCGCAGTAGGCTCACTATTCTCAGACAAGCTCCTAGCCCAAGTATGCAAGTATAGGTATCTATGCAACAAATATCATCTAAGATTTTTTATCTGCTGCTAAGAATACTAGCCCGGCATTCCATCAACACGCGGTTTAATCAACATGGGAATATAGACGATAAATAAGATAGCAAATGCGGTAATCCACAAGCCCTGAGCAATACCAATCCACCACGCATACATCTGTGCATTCACCATTGGTAAAATCACCCGTACAACAGCCCCAATAGATAATAAGCTATATATTAAAATGAGTACTTTAGGGGGATCAAAGACATTTCTCCCTGTGTGCCCTAAGGCAACCCTAGCCATCATACCAATGGTAATTAAGCCAATACCGCCGTAGGCGAAACTGTGTACGGCAAGAAACGAGGAAATTACAAAGAAATAACTCAAGAATTTAAGTAGGAAACCAAATACTAACCATGCATATCCAAGGTATAAACTCCATAGAAGCGGCTTTTGCCAAATACCTTTTGTGTACCAGCCATATAGTCGTAAGCTATTCAGTACAAATAACACCGCTGCCAATAGCGTCGTCAGCATAGCTCCAATGGACGTTGAAGCATAAAATGCATCAGCAATCGCAAAGAATAAAAATAGCACTAGATTCGAAATATCTAACCATTTCCAGTTTTTTGCAGCAAACGGATAATCCACACCCTTCTCGATAAAGAAGGGAATAATGCGTCGTCCCATGGTGAAAATCAAAGCAACAACCACATAAAAACCCGCATATAAACCAAAATGTAATCCCTCAGGCCAAATCCCCAATAAACCAAGGTAGAACATGACATTGGCAATTAATAATAAAAACATTTTTCCGGGGAACGCTGAGTTATTCCACTGTTTTGCTTTATAGATTGGAATGCTAGTTGCAACGGCAAGAAAGAGATTGAAGCTTAAATCAAACACGGGCAACAACCACAATAAAGAAGAAGGTAAAACAAAAGGCAATAAACGAGCCACAAACCATAAAATAAATAAAATCATTAATGGCTTATTTTGTATGGTTTGCACTCCCGTCCAATTTCGAATGGCGGTTAGCAAAAAGCCTGCGGCGACTGCTGTACCATAACCAAATATCATCTCATGGGCATGCCATTGAATAGAGGAATATTCTGAAGCAGGAAGTGTCCAACCCGTAAAATAAGTCACCATCCAAGCCAATATTGCTAAGGCTGCAACTCCCATTGCTGCACTAAAGAAGGGACGAAAACCTAGCTGTAAAAATGCCGTTTTATGTTGATACGGCTTTTCAATATTTAACATAGAATTCCCTCTGAGAAATAATCAGTGGGCATGACACTACCACAAAGTCATCACTAGTCAGCAATGACTTATATCAAACATGGTTTTTGCTTCTAAATGATCCGACTAAGTCAATTTTAGGAACGAGCTTGAAGCTCCTACTAGATGTAACGACTCCCATACTTTTTAATAACACTGCTTCCAAGACTGTCTACCCAACGGCTGACTTGATTTTCGGCCAACATATTGCACGCCATTATTTGCACCATTACCGCCAGACTGATCTTGTGAGCCTGTTGTTGATGTACCTGAAACAAGGACAATATCGTTTCCATTAACACCAAGAATTGTTGGTGGTGCAGGAACGCCGACATCTAGCTTGATACCAGAAACTGGCACTAAAATAGGTTCACCATTAATATAAACCGTCTTTTTATCAGCATTATTGAAGACA
>JALVRY010000090.1 GCA_027024625.1 Thiotrichaceae bacterium | reverse complement strand
ACGGGTGGTCTAGCAGTGCTAATTGCCACCTTTGAAGCATTAAAAATAGAAAAAATGCAGGTATCTGATGGTGCTTTGCGAGAGGGATTGATCTATGAGCGATTAGGTCGGATTCAAAGTGAAGATACGCGTCTGAAGACAGTACAAATGGTACAACAGCGATTCCAAGTCAGCCCAAAACATGCAAGACGTGTTAGTAAAACAGCCCATCAATTATTTTCTCAATGCTGTAAAAAATGGAATTTCACACTTGATCATGCAGAATTGCTTCACTGGGCAAGTAGTTTGCATGAAATAGGCTTGGCTATTTCGCATAGCGGTTATCATAAGCATGGTGCATATTTATTGGACTATGCTGATTTACCCGGTTTCTCCTTTGAGGAGCAAGATTGGATGAGCGTACTGGTACGTTGCCACCGTAAAAAAATATCGCAGAAGTTCTTTGCTAGTGTGCCCGATGAAGATTATTTAACAGCATTGCGTTTGAGCATCATATTACGATTAGCTGCCTTATTACATCGTTCTCGTAAGGATGAAAAAGCAGTAATTGATGAGCTGAATGTAGGTGATATGGACATGGATATTAGCTTTGCAGAAAATGAGCTATCGAATCATCCTCTCCTGTTGGCTAGTTTAGAGCAACAAGCTCTGTATTTACAAGCAGTCGGATTTGAACTGACATTTTCTTAATTGATGGTTAAATTATGCATAAAATTCTTCTAAAACAAGCATGGCAAGGTGTTGCAAATTGTGAGCAATGTAGCATTCGAAGTAGTGTGCTGTTTCAGGGTTTATCGGAAGATGATTTTGCAAAAATACATAAACCAATTAATCAATTTGAAATTAAAGCTGGAGCAAAAATTTATAATGTGGGTGATGAAGCTAATTCCATGTTCACTATTCGTAGTGGCCTAGTAAAGTTAGTGCAATATCTTCCTGATGGTACGCAACGTATTGTCAGATTACTTAAAACATCGGATGTTATTGGTCTAGAAGCGGTATTAAGTCCGACTTACAAGCATGATGCGATTGCCCTTCATGATACTGAAGTTTGTCTTTATCCTAGCAGTGCAGCAATAGATTTATCAAAAACCAACCCTGTACTTCATCAAGAGTTAATGACTCGCTGGGAAAGAGCACTGGATGATGCAGATAAATGGGCAACAGAATTTTCAACAGGTACATCTAAACAACGTGTTGCAAGATTATTACTAATGCTGTCTAAGGATTCACCGGATAATGTTTGTAAACTCTTTGGGCGGGAGGATATGGGAGCAATACTTAGTACCACAACAGAAACGGCTAGTCGCACTATTGCGGAGTTCAAACGCCAAGATCTAATTACAGAGACCTCTTTTAATACTTTTGTTTGTAATATCGATGCTTTAGATGAAGTTGCTTACGATTAGCACTTCTATTTCAAGAGAAATAGAAGCCAAAATAGACAAAAACACTATATGTAGTAGTTAGCTATACTATTAGCAACTATTCGTTTATTCACAATAGAATTTCTTCTTCAAACGGACTATATATAGAATGAATATTTTATGTTGAATTTTTTATTATAAGTACAAGTGTTTGTTTTATATAGATAAAAAGGAAAAGTCTAAGATATTTATCAAATTAAACTTGAATTCTCTACTCAATCATGAACTCTTTATCCATGAGCTTATACACAGAGTTATCCACAGGTTATGGATAGTATCTAACTAAAGTTATATAAGTAGGAGTGCATACACATTTAACAAAATTTGCGAAGGATATTTTTTGATATTCATTCATTATCGAAGAAGCATAGCCATGCTACGCGATTGAGAGAATGGCTTGAATAGCGGAAAATAGACCAGTAAATTGTTAAATGTGTGTGCACTCCTACTTAGGGGGGAGTATAGAAAAGGTAAGGTGTAGAGAAACGCTTTAACCAGAAGTGATTGAGTCAAGCGATTCTCTATAGGAACCAGGGCGATCGCATTGAATTTCTCTTGACTTTATAAATACCAATAAAATCTAGTACTTAAAATTTATTGATTTTTAAATTCAAGCTAGCTTATAGAAAGTTGCTATTTTCTATAATTCTAAGTGTTTGATATTAAATAACTTAAAATTCAATGCGATTGCCCTGATTCTCCGATTATGATCATGCCGTGGT
>JALVRY010000089.1 GCA_027024625.1 Thiotrichaceae bacterium | reverse complement strand
TAATGATACGGTGATAACGTAGCTTGTCTGGGTTGAATTCTTCGCGTCCGATACCGCAGCCAAGAGCTGTAATTAAAGTTCCCACTTCAGCTGAACTAATCATTTTATCAAAGCGTGCTTTTTCTACATTTAGGATCTTGCCTTTAAGTGGGAGTATTGCTTGAGTGCGACGGTCTCTTCCTTGTTTGGCTGAGCCTCCTGCCGAGTCACCCTCCACTAGGTAAATTTCAGAAAGAGCTGGATCTTTTTCTTGGCAGTCTGCGAGTTTTCCGGGTAAGCCCGCAATATCTAATGCACCTTTTCGACGAGTCATTTCTCGTGCTTTACGTGCCGCTACCCTCGCTCTTGCTGCATCGATCATTTTTAATGTAATGATTTTTGCTTCTTTGGGGTTTTCTAGTAAAAACTCCCAAAGCATTTCAGATAGAGATGAATCAACAATGGTTTTTACCTCAGAGGAGACAAGTTTATCCTTTGTTTGAGATGAAAATTTTGGATCAGGTACTTTTACTGAGACAACAGCGGTTAAACCTTCACGTGCATCGTCGCCAGTAGTTGATGCTTTTTCCTTTTTAGCGGTACCTTCTTTATCAATATATTTATTTAAGGTACGAGTCAGTCCTGCTCGAAACCCAGCAAGATGTGTGCCGCCGTCTTTTTGAGGGATATTATTGGTAAAACAGAAAATATTTTCTTGATAGCTATCATTCCATTGTAGAGCTATTTCAATAGCAACACCTTCCCTTTCTGCTTGAATGTAAATGGTTTTCTCATGGATGGGGGTTTTGTTTCTATTTAGGTGCTCAACAAAAGCATTAATACCACCATCATACTGATAAACTTTATCTTTACCCTCTTCGCGGTTATCTTTGATGTGAATATGCACACCAGAGTTAAGGAAAGCAAGTTCGCGTAAACGATTTGACAATGTATCGAAAGAATATTCAGTAATTGCAAAAATATCGTGGCTAGGCCAAAAACGGATCATTGTGCCTGTTTCATCTGTGTCACGAATCTCTGCTAATGGCGCTATTGGCTCACCCATTCTATATTCTTGCTGATATTCTTTACCTGCTCTGCGAACGCGCAACAAAAGCTTTTCAGATAAAGCATTTACAACTGATACGCCCACACCATGCAAACCACCTGATACTTTATAGGAGTTATCATCGAATTTCCCCCCAGCATGAAGGACAGTCATAATAACTTCGGCGGCCGAAACCCCCTCTTCTTCGTGCATGTCGACAGGTATACCGCGACCATCGTCTTCCACGCTAACTGAACCATCTTTGTGAATAGTGACATTGATTTTGGAGCAGTGTCCTGCGAGGGCTTCATCAATAGAATTATCAACGACCTCAAACACCATGTGATGCAAACCAGTGCCATCATCCGTGTCGCCGATATACATACCAGGGCGTTTTCTAACGGCATCCAATCCTTTAAGAACTTTAATACTGGAGGAGTCGTAACTTTGTTCTGTCATTCTTTTTATCCTTATTTTGATTCTGCCTCGTCAGGCGAATCAATATTGGCAAACTCACCATGTTTCACGTGAAACATGTTTTTTTCTATTGAACTCAGGTTTATGTTTTCCATTCCTTGAGGAGTGGTCGTCATAATAAGTTGCTGATTTGTGTTTATTAAAAGATCAAGCAAGCGTTGGCGATTATCTTCGTCAAGCTCTGCGGTTAGATCATCAATCGCTATTATACCTTTTTCTGTCTCATTTGTAGAGACAGATGCACTTTGTGCAATTAGCAGTAAGATAGAGAGAATTTTTAGTTGTCCGCGAGAGACGATTGGGGCGGCAGTTCTACCGTTAATGAGTATTTTTATTTCAGAACGATGGATGCCATAGAAGGTTTTGCAAGATTTAATATCATTATTGAGTCGCGAATTAAATATACTCTTCAATTGTTCTTTATTTGATATATCAATATCATTTGCAAAACCAGTAGTTAAATCAACAGATAGGGATGCTCCATCCCATAAGCCTGACTGATATTTTTCAATATTTTTATTTAATGTGTTAAGTGCACTCAATCGATAATTGTGCAGAGGCTCTTGTAATGCAATGAGTTGCTCTGTCCAATAAGGTAATGCGTATCGTTGAGAAGGATCTCTTAGGCAAATATTTCGCTGCCGTAATATTCGT
>JALVRY010000088.1 GCA_027024625.1 Thiotrichaceae bacterium | reverse complement strand
CCTTTTATTGAAGCTAATTGCGTTCCAATTTCTTCCAACCACTTTTCAGATAATGAGGCCTCAACCAAGTCGTCCAATGGTGTAACAGAAATACGCTCTAATTTTGCTTTATTCGCAACTAAATTAAAGGTATTTTTTTGTTTAGCCCAATAATTCAGTTTCACCTCATTATCAGTACGGAAATAGTAGTCAGTTAACAACTCACAGATAGGTAAAATTAAATTAAACTTCCTGAATGCTTTTTTCAAAAAAGTTAAGCCTGATTTATTATTCTTCTCAAGAAGCACTTTGCCAATTAGATAATCTACATCCAAATCATTAGGGTAATCCGCCTTATAAACCAGAAACAACTTTAACGGCTCTGTTGTTGCATTATAGCGCTCGCTGAGTATCGCAAGCTGCCAACGCTCTCGCCGCGTCATTTCATAGTTATTTTTTCGCTGCAATTCATAAAGAAGCTTTTTTTCTTCTTCGACTTGCTGCTTATTCATCTCATCAATATCGGTACTTAATCCATTGAGACTAGCATTGCTATTTACACCAAGAATGTCATTAATATCACGAAATAATTCATAATGATCACTTTCATAATCTCGATATTCTTTGATGTAACGCTCATATAAAATACTAGAAATAACACGCACAGCAATATAGATAAGCAAACCGATTGCAATGAGCCATTGCCCAAAATAAAGCAACACAGCAAACAATGCTGCATACGCTAACCACACCCAAATAGATGCCTTAATCGTATGCTGCATTGCCCATTTTTGCTCAGGATTGTATGCGACAGATGTGTTCATAGAAATCAGAAACTCTTGTTATTTTTTTATACCGGAATCCGTGACTTCAATACAGATGACAGAGGATAAGATATTGGTTTAGCACGGAATTTAAAAAATCTTAGCTTCACCCTTAGGTTAAGCGGGAATTTTTTTAAACCGTGATGAATCAATAGCTTATTCACTGTGCTGTAGTGAAGTCACTGATTCAGATTACATTTCGAGTCAGTCTGATTCTACATCATTTATTTATTAATACTGTACCAAATAGATGAATGGACAAACGTAGTTACACTACTACTCCCACTCAATCGTCGCAGGTGGCTTACCTGAAATATCATAAGCTACGCGGGAGATACCTTTAACTTCATTAATAATGCGACGTGACACCAAATCCAAGAAATCATAAGGCAGATGTGCCCAGCGAGCAGTCATAAAGTCGATGGTTTCAACAGCTCTTAGTGCAACCACATAATCATAGCGACGACCATCGCCCATCACCCCAACTGACTTCACAGGTAGGAAGACGGTAAAGGCTTGCGATGTTTTATGGTAAAGGTCATGAGCATAGAGTTCTTCGATAAAGATATGATCAGCAAGGCGTAATAAATCGGCATATTCTTTTTTTACTTCACCCAAGATACGCACCCCAAGACCTGGCCCTGGGAATGGATGACGTTGTACCATTTCTGGCGGCAAACCAAGCTCTATACCGAGTTCACGCACTTCATCTTTGAAGAGTTCACGCAGTGGCTCGACCAAACCTAGCTTCATATCATCGGGCAAACCGCCCACATTGTGATGTGATTTAATCACATGAGCCTTGCCCGTTTTACCCCCTGCGGATTCAATCACATCGGGATAAATCGTGCCTTGTGCCAACCACTTTGCCGAAGTCAATTTTTCTGATTCTTCTTCGAAAATTTCGATAAATAAATTGCCGATAATTTTACGTTTTTTCTCTGGATCAGCTTCACCTTTAAGAGCAGCAAGAAAACGAGCTTCTGCATCCACACGGATCACTTTAATTCCCATGTGTTCGGCAAACATTGCCATAACTTGATCGCCTTCTTTATAACGCAACAAGCCATTATCCACGAAGATACAGGTGAGCTGTTTGCCAATCGCTCGGTGCAATAAGGCAGCAACTACAGATGAATCCACACCACCCGACAGCCCAAGGATAACCTCATCCTCACCGACTTGAGCTTGAATATTTTTAATGCTGTCTTCGATAATATTAGAAGCCGTCCACAAGCCATCACAATCACAAATTTCTTTGACAAAACGATCTAAAATTCGACCACCTTGCTTGGTATGCGTGACTTCTGGATGGAATTGCACCCCGTAGAATCGACGTTCTTCATCTGCCATTCC
>JALVRY010000087.1 GCA_027024625.1 Thiotrichaceae bacterium | reverse complement strand
CCTCTATCAGTTACTCGGCTAAAAATATAGAGACCAATGAGCTTGTTGATTTAGGTAAAACAGATGATACCGTTGAGATTGTTAGAGGCTTCAATACTAAATTATTAGAAGGTAAGTGGCTGCTGATGGCAAAAGGCCCTCAAGGTTCGGGTGAACTTGAAATAACAACGAAGTCAGGCGATAGATATCTTATCCCTTATGCAGCAGAGAAAGCTGATTTTTCATTGAAGAACTACGGCCCTTATCAACTAGGTCAAAAGCACAGTTTTTTGCTGGAGCTAGGTAAGCCCATGCAAGAAAACTTAACATTGACGGCTGAGTTATTCCCTGCAAATGCAACAAGTAGTAAAGATCGTATTGAACATGAATATCTTATAGGGGTAGACAAAGGCATCCATGAAATTAACTTTAAATCACCCAGTAAAGCAGGAAAGTACAAAATTATTATCGGTAAAGGCTTTGAAGAACAAGTTGCTAGCTTTGATATTGAATATGTTGAAAATGCAAAGCCTAGCATCAAAATTCCAAACAGTGTAAAGCCTAAAGAAAAGTTTGCGTATGACTTATATGGCAATTGGTATCGTAACAACTCACTACAGATTGTAAAAAATGGCAAAAAGATTAGTGATACATGGTTGCAAAACACTATTGAGAAAGATGGCACTTATCTAAGCGCTCCTGATAAAGACGGTACTTACGATATTTTGCTACGTTACAAAGATGCTTCAGGAAAAAACACCACAACGACATTGGCAAAGTTACATGTGGGTGAAACTGCTAAAAATGATGATATTTCGCAAGCGGATAAGCTGGTCTTTGCCTGCCAACAAGAGTCTTGTACTTACGATGATAAAAACACAGGATTAAAAGGCATTCCACTGCTCAAAGGCTGGGCAATAGAAGAACCTTATTTTTATGCAACAGCCACTGGTGTAACTGCTGATATTCCAACCATCACCTTTGTTAATACGAAAACTAAAGCTTGGTTTATTTTAAACCCACGTCAAGCCACAGATGCCATGTTTGACTGTACTGAATTTGGTAAAGAAGGTCGTTTATCAAATGAAGAAAAAGTATGTATTCCTAGGAATATTCCCGATAAGGCACTCGGCAATATTGTTACGCAACAAGAAAATGTCGAATTCTGGCGAACAGCATCCTATGAAGAAAAAGAAGGATCCCCAAGTCGGATCTCAGTCGGCAAAGTCATGTCTGCTGAAGATATTGCAGATTTCCGTAAAAAGATGGGGTTGGAGAAGTAAGATGAAAAACTTACAAACAACACTCACAAGTATGTTGATTGCCCTTAGTTTGACGACAGTAGTCAATGCAGAAACAGCAACGATTGTATTTGTTGATAAAGACGGCAAAGCCGAATTCATTGCTTCAGATTCATCAGTAGACGACACCAATGTAGCACTAGGGGCTGACAATGAAGTAGAAAGTGGTGCATCAACATTGATTATCGAAGAAGGAAAGAAACCAGTATGGACAAAAGAATCTCCTAATGAAATTGATAAAAGATATGGTGGTGATGGCTCTCCTAAAATAAAACTTATTCCTAAAAAGCCAAATAAACCAATTAAGCTTGATTTTAAAAAAAAGAAGAATATTGAGCTTTTTGATGATCCGACAGCGATGCAACCTGAAGATGGGATATGGCAACTGACGGTTATTTCAAATACTTACGATGCAGGTTGTCCAACTGATCCATTTCCACCAGCATCAATTGCAGGGATGACAAGACCTGTTGATATCAAATGGGGCAATCCATGGAAGCCAACAGCCTTTTTTCAACATTACCCCACAAGTTCAAATTTTAACTATGTGCAAACATCACCTATGCACTGGAAAGTATCTGGAAACATGCTTAAAAGTATGCCCAATAGTTCCGTTACCCTAAAGGAAGATTTTACACTTATCAGCCCTAAAGAAATAAAGGTCAATGCCACCATGCACATGGAAATGACGATACCTATTCAAGGTATCAAAATGATCGATTGTAAAGGCCACCTGAAAATGTTAGCTAAGCACATTAAAAGCCCCAAAATTAAAGTTAACTAAATAAAAGCCAAACAACAATAAATGGAGAAAAAATGAAAAACTTACTCTCACTTACCTTAGCTTCAATCATATTAGTCGCTTGTGGGGAATCATCAA